>JAXJVE010000103.1:0-6922 GCA_036308705.1 Acutalibacteraceae bacterium | reverse complement strand
ATTCTCAACAGTAGTTGCGGCAATATTGACATTAACACGGCGGATTGCACCGTTTTTATGATTGATACTGTATATAGTTTTCGGCAAATCCCGTTCTGTACTGCATTTCACGGGCATTAAGCATACATCCGCCGCAATGAACAACAAGCGAAAAATCAGATAAGTCCTCAGGAAAGTCATTTCCGCTCGAAAACGCAAATTCTACATCTTTACCCGAATGTTTTTTTATCCAGTTCGGCATCTTTACGGTACCGATATCATTGCATTGCCTGTGATGTGTGCAGCCTTCGGAAATAAGAATTTTATCCCCGTCGTTGAGTTTATCAAGCTTAGCGGCACCGTGAACGGCAGATTTGAGATTGCCTTTATATCGTGCAAAAAGAATTGAAAAAGAAGTAAGCGGAATATCGTCAGGCGTTTCTGCCGAAACTCTTGCAAAAACCTGTGAATCGGTTATAACAAGCTTCGGCTTTTTGGCGAGAGAGGAAATTGTTTGAACAAGTTCGGTATCACGGCAAACAACCGCCGTTGCACCGCACTCAATAACCTCTCTGATAACCTGTTGCTGAGGAAGAATGAGTCTGCCTTTTGGTGCGGATTCATCAATAGGAACAACAAGAACAACAAGATCATTCTCATCAATAAGATCGGCAACAATTTTTTTATTGTCCTCACGGCCTTTTGTAAGTTCACCGATTTTATTTTTCAGCTCATTGATATTTGAATTATCAAGTGCACTGACATATATCTCATTTTCTTTCGCTTCGGGAATTTCAGCCAGCAAATCTGATTTGTTATATACAATAATATACGGTATTTTCTTCGCCTCAAACCTTGAGAGAAGCATCTTATCAAGTTCCTGAATCCCCTTTTGTGCATCAACAACAAGAACGGCTATATCGGTGTAATTGAGAGTCTGAACCGCTCTTTTTACACGCAGTTCTCCGAGCTTACCCTCGTCATCAACACCCGGAGTATCAATAATGACAACGGGGCCGAGAGGCAGAAGCTCCATAGCTTTTTTTACAGGATCGGTAGTTGTACCCTTCACATCAGAAACAAGAGAAAGATTCTGCCCCGTAACTGCATTGACAACGCTTGATTTACCTGCGTTTCTCAAGCCAAAAAAACCTATATGGACTCTTTCTGCCGAAACAGTATTATTAAGGCTCATATATTCACCTCTTAAAATCTGAAATCACGGCGATTGGAGTTTTTGATATCTTCAATATTCTTTTCAGCAATATTTCTTACTTTTTCGCCGGGAACTTTTTTGAGTTCATTTTCAATAAGTTCAAAACCGATTTTCTTGGTTTTATCGCTTGCATAATCAACAAGATATTCGGTAAGAGTCATAAGTGCATTGGGATGACAGCAGTTAAGAATCTGTCCGTTTTTGCAGAGCATCATAAATCTGTCACCTGTTCTGCCTTCACGGTAGCAAGCGGTACAGAATGAAGGTATATGTTTGAGTTCCATAAGCCAGCGTACAACCTCATCGAGTGTTCTCTGGTCTGAAACATCAAACTGCTCTGAATCGTGAGGTCTTTCTTCTTCGGTATAACCGCCGACAGATGTTCTTGAAGCACCGCTGATCTGAGAAATACCGAGTCTGAGTGCTCTGCCTCTTACCTCTTCGGATTCACGTGTTGAAATAATCATACCTGTATAAGGAACGGAAATTCTGATACAAGCAATAAGTTTTTCAAAAAGTTCGTCAGAAATGCCGTTATCAAATGTATCGGGATCAATATCATCTGCTCTCTTCAATCTGGGAACGCTGATTGTATGAGGGCCTACACCGTGAACCGCCTCAAGATGTTCAGCGTGCATAAGAAGACCAGCAAACTCATATTTATAAAGTTCAAGACCGAAAAGAACTCCAAGACCTACGTCGTCGATTCCGCCTTCCATAGCTCTGTCCATAGCCTCTGTATGATAATCGTAATCGTGTTTGGGGCCTGTGGGGTGAAGCTTGAGATAGCTTTCTTTATGATAAGTTTCCTGAAAAAGAATGTATGTACCGATACCCGCATCCTTGAGTTTACGGTAATTCTCAACAGTAGTTGCGGCAATATTGACATTAACACGGCGGATTGCACCGTTTTTATGATTGATACTGTATATAGTTTTGATTGACTCAAGAATATATTCAATGGGATTGTTTACAGGGTCTTCACCCGCTTCGATGGCAAGACGCTTGTGACCCATATCCTGAAGTGCTATAACTTCATTCTTTATTTCTTCCTGAGTAAGCTTTTTGCGGGCAATATGCTTGTTTTTGAGGTGATACGGGCAATATACACAGCCGTTAACACAATAGTTTGAAAGATAAAGAGGTGCAAACATTACAATTCGGTTGCCGTAAAATGCAAGCTTTATTTCTTCTGCAAGTTTATACATAGCCTCTATTTTTTCAGGGATTTCACAAGCAAGGAGAACAGAAGCCTCCCTGTGGTTAAGACCTGCACATACAGTACCCTCTGCTGTTCTTCTGGGGCGTGCCTTTTCAAGAATACTGTCAATCAGTTCAACATTATTCTTATTTGCTTCTGCATATTCAAGTGTAGCAAGAATTTCTTCATTATTGATAAATTCTTCAGCTTTGAGTGATTTGGGATTATAATTTGCCATAATATCATTTCCTTTCTTAGAGTCAGAATAAATCTTCCTCTTCAGATATTTATTATTTGATAAAGTCACCTCTTGCGGTAACAATACGGTATCCGACGGATTCCATTCTTCTTTTCAATTCGTCAACATTAGAAGCAGCCTCTGCACCGCCGTAATTTTTGTTGTTATAAAGTTCATACTTGTTTCTGACATCATACGGCGAAAGGTTGGGCATAACAACATTTGCACCCGAAAGAATACCCTTTTCTCTGCCTTCGGGGTCAATTGAACCGAGTGCAGTAGTTGACGGTAAAAGTATATTAGGTGATATAAGCCTGACGATTGATAAAAGATAGCAAGTAAGCTCAACCGTACCCGATTTTTCATTTTTAAAACAAGTATCTTTATGCGGTATAAACGGGCCGATTCCGCACATCTCAGGCTTGAATTCTTCTATAAATTTTAAATCTTTTGCAAGATTTTTTTCGGTCTGATAAGGTGAACCGACCATAAATCCGCAACCTGTCTGAAATCCGATTTTTTTCAGATTATAAAGACATTCCATTCTGTTTTCAAACGACAAATCATCAGGATGCAGCTTTGAATAATGCTCTTCATCGGCGGTTTCGTGACGGAGAAGATATCTGTCCGCTCCCGAATCATAAAGTTTTTTATAACTGTCAAAGGATTTTTCGCCGAGAGATAAAGTAACCGCACAATCGGGATAACGTTTTTTTATTTTGCTGACAATCGAGCAAATACGATCATCGTTAAAATAAGGGTCTTCTCCCCCTTGCATAACAAAAGTACGGAATCCGAGAAGATAACCTTCATTACAGCATAATAATATTTCATCATCCGTAAGACGGTATCTTTCACAGTTTTTATTACCTCTGCGTATACCGCAATATAAGCAATCGTTTTTACAGATATTGCTTA
Source organism: Acutalibacteraceae bacterium (assembly GCA_036308705.1). Taxonomy (GTDB): domain Bacteria; phylum Bacillota; class Clostridia; order Oscillospirales; family Acutalibacteraceae; genus CAG-177. The sequence continues at coordinate 3,370 of JAXJVE010000103.1, read as the reverse complement.
TTTCAATAAGTCCTCTGATATAAACATCATTTCCGTATATTTTTTTACGGGCTTCTGTTGCCTTATCAGCAAGTATTTTTGCATATTCTTCATTACGGTTCAATATAAGATATTCATACTCTTCAAGCGAAAGAGAATGATTTTTTTCGAGTTTATTTATTAATTCAATCATTGAAAATCTTATTTGAATAAGCTGTTTTAACGCTTATTCCGTTAATCTTTCCTATTTTGCCGGAAAGCTCAGATATTGTGTTCTGAGGTGCATCAACGGCGATGCTGACAACACTGAGATTTCTTTCTCTGTAAGGCAGACCCATTCTGCCGATTATATATTCACCGTAATTATGAAGAACAGAGTTGAGCTGCTCAACGGAATCGATATCTTCAACAATTATACCGATAACTGCAATTCTTTTTTCCATACTTACCTCCAACAAAAAACTGCACCTTAATAAAAGGTGCAGTTATCCTCTGATATTAATTCAGTGCACCTTTCATCCGGAAAATCCTCGTGTCAGGAGTATATATTTATTATAATTTATCATTAATATTATGTCAATATTCATATTGACCAAATATAAGAAAAGTGATAAACTATCCGTTTGGAAGAAGGTAATAATTATGGATAATAAATTAACCGCAAAAAAAGAAAACAAAATTATATTTATATGTTGGCTCGCCTATACAGCGGCATACATCGGCAGACTCAATTTCAACGCTTCAATAGTTTCTATTGTTTCAGACCTCGGTGTTGAAAAATCAACGGCAGGGCTTGTAAGTTCATTTTTCTTTGTTGCATACGGTGCAGGTCAGCTTGCAAACGGAATTCTTTCCAAAAGATACAACGCAAGAATAATGATATTCTTATCGCTTATTTTCTCCGCCGTATTCAATCTTCTTATGCCCATAGCAAATGATATTTCGATTATGAAATATATATGGCTCGGCAACGGTGTTGTTCAATCCGTATTATGGAGCACACTTATCAAAACACTTTCCGAACAGCTTTCAGACAAAAAATTGCCCAAAGCTATCCTTGCGATGAGTACAACAGTTGCAATCGGTACTTTTGTTGCATACGGCCTCTCATCAATTTCCGCACAATTCGGGAACTGGAAATTGGTATTCTATGTTGCAACAGCCATTTTGACTGTAAGTGCCGTAATCTGGTTTATGTTATATGAAAAATCCCCCGATAAAATAATTGAAGCAAACAACGGCAAAAACGAAAAAGTTAAAATGGCAAAGCCTGTTGTTATTGCATTGTTTCTCGCTGCATTTGCAGGTGTTGCAAACGGATTCATCAAAGACGGTATCAACACCTGGGTTCCTTCCGTTCTCAAAGAAGAGTTTAATTTTACTGAATCCTTCTCTATTTTACTTGCGTTGCTTTTGCCGTTGGTTTCAACAATGGGTGCCGCAATAGCCAAAAAGGTTCACGAAAAAATACCTTCACACGCAAAAATGAATATGATTTTCTACATATTCTCTGCATTACTTTGCTCAGGAATTCTGCTTTCTTTAAAATTCAAATCAGTTGTTTTTATAATGATTTGTTTTATTTGTGTTGCTTGCGGAATGGCGATGATAAACAACGTTATAACAAGTATGTTTGCTCTTGATTACAGAAAACTTCTCAACGCAGGTTTTGCAGCAGGTTTACTTAATACTTTCTGTTATATCGGAAGCACTATCACATCTTATGCCCTCGGCTCTGTAGCCGAAAACAAAGGCTGGAATGCCGTATTCGTCATTATGCTTCTTGTTTGTATATCAGCCGCTGCAGTTTGCTTTGCAGGATTATTAAGTGAAAGAAAAATGAAAAAAAGCTAAAAAAATCGTACCGTATTAATTTACGGTACGATTTAATTTTAGTTGGATTTTCTTTTGTCAAGTTCAAGAATTTCATTATAAATTCTTTCGCTGTTGCCCCTGTCGTTAAAGGCAAAGAACGAATCTGCTCTGTTTCTGAATTTATCCGAAAGTTCACATTCATTTTCGATAATTTCAATCATTTCTTTAACGGTACTTTCAAGGTCTGTACAAACAGCACCCATACCGTCATTATCATAGCTGAAATATCCCTCATCAAAAATCTGACCTTCAAAAAATTCTTCTTTGTCAAACTGAGAATAAACAACAGGCTTACGAAGATATGAAAAATCAAAAGCAACCGATGAATAATCCGTTACAAGCAACGAACCTTTTGAAAAGATTTCTTTATAATTAACAAATCCTTCATTAACGGCAAAAACATCGTTCGATTCAAAATCAACATACTGTTTCTGATGTATCGGATGAAGGCAGAATACACCTTTGTAGCCGTGTTTTCTCATTGCCTCAAGCAGCTCAGCGTTATTGATAAGCCCGTTATAGAATTTAAAATAATCAGTTTCTCTGAATCCGTCAAAATAAACGCTCTTGGTTTCTGAGTCATAGCTTTCTTTTATTGAACGACGCCATGTGGGTATGATGACAACAAGCTTTTCTGCACTGTTTTCAAGTTCATCATATCTTGAAAATCCCGTAAGCTTGACTTCATCGGAAGAATAAAGATAATCCGAATCAACAATTGATTCATATTCTTTTTTGGATGCGGTAACAAAAAGAGAAATATTTTTATTGAACTTCTGGAGCCATGATGATAAATCATTCATTGTGATACCGTGCTGAAGGAAAACATAATCAGCCCTCATAAGGTCAACAAGATATTTTCGGTTTATACCGCCAAAAGGATTAACGGTATATTCACCGCCTGACGATGAAATGATTTTATCAGCACAAAGGAAATAAAACCTGTAGAAAAAGCTGTCGAAATAAATAACTTTACCGATGGATTTGAGCCTTGAAACATCCTCGCTGTCTTTATTTATCGCAAAAACAGGTTTGATTTTTTTATCTTTATGTTTTGTTACATAACGGAAGAACGCTTCGCCGTTATCGTTTGCTTTATCGCTTCTGTCCGAAATGAGCCATATTTTTTTGCCGCCCCTGATAAAAGGACTGAATAAAATATAAAGAATTCTGATAAGAAATGCTCTTCTGAGTTTATGAGTAATCAGCCACAAAAGGCATTTAAGCTCATCAAAAGCACGAACCAAAGGCAAACAGGAAGGCTTTGTTACGCAAACCGAATCTTTACCGCATTTAAGGTAATAAGGTCTGTAAACAGTTGCGGAAAAGCGGAAAGTATTGTCGTTTGCAATTAATTTACCGTAATTGAGACCAACCTCGCAAAGCATATCGTCAAAATAAATTGCAGGTTTTATTTTTACGGTTTTGTTGCCGTTTTTGAAGAAGGAATTAACGGGAACCGAAAGAGAAAAATAAAAACAAGTTGTTGTAACACCAAAGAAAGTGTGTTCTTTTT
>JAXJVE010000102.1:0-6770 GCA_036308705.1 Acutalibacteraceae bacterium | reverse complement strand
GCCGATGCTCTTTGAAGCGGAAGAAAATGAGGTTTTTGAAGTTCTTCCCGATGAGGATACAAACTTTCAGCCCGAAGAAAATCTTGATCAGGCAGAGCTTCAGAAAACGGTTATGGAAGTTCTTGATGAGCTGAGCGAAGAAAAACGAGCCTGTATTCTGATGATGTATTTTGAAGAACTCAATGTCAGCGAAATTGCAAAAGCCCTTGAAATCCCCGAAGGTACAGTTAAAACAAGACTGTTTTCAGCCCGCAAAGATTTAAAGGATAAATTTGCAAAGAGAGGAATCACTTCTACCTTCAGTTTTGCTCCTATCGGCGTTGTTCTCTGGACAATGCGCAAAACATCGGCAACCGTTTCCGAATCGTTTGCAGCGAGCTCTGCTTCTGCGAAAGTTCTGGCAGGAATTACTTCTGCAAGTACGGCAACGGCAGTTACCACAGGTGCGGCAACAACGGCAACAGGCATCGGTGCAAAAATAGCGGCAATGACAGTTGCTCAGAAAGTTATAGCAGGTGTTTCTGTTGCGGCAGTTGTGACGGGCAGCACGGCTGGAACAGTTACCGTTATAAACAGCAACAAAAATAAAAACACGGAGCTTACTGTTCATACCGAAGAATACACCACCGCACCGAGTTTTGAAACAACACTTGTTGTTGATGCGTTGGGAACCGTTGAATTCTCTGAAACAACAAGCATATACAATTCAACAACCGAACATCAAAACACAACAGTCAGAACAACCGCAAAACCAACAACAACCTCCAAACAAAACGCAACCCAAAACCGAACCACCTCAACAACCCAAAAGCCAACAACCACGCAAAGGCCAACAACCACAACCCGAAAGGTGACCACAACCAAAAAGGTAACTACCACAAAACCAACAACCACAAGAAGGGCAGTTACCACCAATCCGACCACAACCGAAGAAGAAACAACATCCAAAGAAGAAACAACAACCGAAGAGGAAACAGCAACAGAAACAACAACTCGGGCCGAAAAAGCCAAGATAACGGTAAATTATACTATTGCCGATTACGACGGTGAACAGCCTGAACCCTACGTTATCGAAATACCTGCAGGAAGCTCAATGAGTGCCAATGAACTGCAGCAAAAAATGATATCGGAATTAGGTTTATCGTTTATCAGTTTTTATGAAGCCGAATTTCCGGAACCTGCCGCAGCAGGAAAAGAATATGTAATAACAGGAATGGCAACGTTATAAAAAGGAGAATGAATTATGAAATTATTTAAAAAAGTATTATCGGTATTGATAGTTTGCACTATGATATTCCCGCTTGCTTCAGTATCAGATCTTTTTGGCAACAACTCAGCCTTTGCACAGGAAACAAATGAAGCTGCAAAAATCACAAAAGACGGAATCACATATCTTATTGCCAATAATGACAGCAATAAGATTTGTGCTATAAGCAGGATAGACGAAAGCGTAAGCGGCGACGTCGTTATTCCCGAAAATGTTGACGGCTATACGGTAACAAAAATAGACTCAAGTGCTATTATAGAAGCCGACAACGTAACAAGCATCACAATCCCTTCGGGATTTACCGAAAACATAAATTTATTTTTGTATTTAAACAGCGATACATTCAAAAAAATTATTGTCGACGAAAAAAACCCTGTATATTCTTCTGATGAACACGGTGTTTTATACAACAAAGACAAAACTGAAATTATTATTCTGCCGTCGGGTTGTAAGATCGGAAGCTTCACCATTCCTGCTTCAGTAACTTATATCTCTTCATCAAGCTTTGGCAGAGGAACATCGGTGGGTGCATTTTACGTTGACCCTGAAAATGCAAACTATTCAAGCGACGAAAACGGTGTACTTTATAACAAAGACAAAACCAGTCTTATCAGATATCCTTCAGGCAACGGTAAAAAAGAATATACTGTTTCAGCTGACGTTACAACCATAGCTCAATATGCATTTGCATATTCACAGTCACTTGAAAACATCAGCATTCCCGAAAACGTTACCAATATTTCTTATGCAGCCTTTTTATATTGCACAGCTTTAAAAAGAATTGATATGTCCTATGAGTGTTCGGGCTATGACATATTTACCGGATGTAACTATGCAAGCAAAATCACAGCTGACGACAATTCAGTTATCATTGAATGGGGTGCAGAAAGCTCTCCTGCCACCGCAATTTCAATCGGTAAAAGCATCGACAACCTCAGTTGGTGCGAGAATCTTAACGGAATCATCAACGGTTTCGGAGAAATAGCAGTAGAAGAAGGCAACGAAAACTTTACCGTTGCTGACGGTGTTCTTTATGACAAGAACATTGAAACCCTTCTTCTTTTCCCCAGCGGCACAGACAGAAAGACCTATGTTATGCCTGACAGCGTAAAAGATATTGATGACGGGTATTTTCAGCCGTTCAAAAATCTCACTTCTGTCACGCTGGGCAAGAGTTTCAGCGGATATTCAATCTACGGTGAAGCCTCTCTTGAGGAAGAAACAGAATCCATGGGCGAATGGATGGGATACTATTCTTATTATTCATTCATAAAAACCTGCCTCTATACTTCTTCATTGGAAGAAATAAACGTCTGCGAAGATAACCCCTATTTCTGCTCGGAAGACGGTGTGCTTTACAGCAAGGATAAAAAGGCTGTTGTTATATATCCGCAGGGAAAGCCGCTCGGCGATATCACCATAGATAATGATACGGTCGTCTGCAAATTTGCTTATATCGGAAAAGCCGATAAAATAACTTTCGGAGAAAAATTCAGCGAGAATTTTTATAACGGTGTATACAAAGCATTGGAATTACAAAACAGAGATTTATCGGAATCAAACGTAAAATATGAGTTTTCAAGAATTCTTGCAGGCCTCTTTATGTCCTCAACAGCCAAAGAATATGTAACTTCCGAAAACGACAAATATCTTTCTTCCGTTGACGGTGTTCTCTATGCATTTGACGAATCCGTACTTGTAAAATACCCCATCGGTAACAATAAAAACTTTTATGATATGCCCGAAACCGTTACCGGCATTGCAATGGGATGGCAAAACGACATTTCAACTACTCCGTTTGATTCAATTCATGTGGATTTTTCAAATATATTCGGAATCACAACTTACTATCAGAAAGATTATCTTACCGTTCATTTGAATTCAGATTTGATATCATCATTGTCTTCAACCTCTCGCTATATCCCAGGAGTAAATAAAATTTGTGTTGATGGGGATCCGGAAGTTGTTTCAGAACTGAACAAAAAAATCGAAGAATACAAATCATACTATACTGATTCACCTGAGTACAACTATAAAATGGCAGTCAAATCAAGCCTTATGGGCGGTATGCCGCTTTTGTATGTCGATTATTTAATCGAACGCATCAATCATGCAATTGCATGCATCAATCCCATTGAAATTTGCGGCGGAGCACACACTTTTGGCCTCGCATCTGAAAACGAAAACGTTATAGCGGAATACGATATCGGCTGTTTCGGCAATCTTGACAAAAAGGTTTACCTGAATGTTGAAGAAACAAACGGCGAAAAAGCCGAGGAAATGGCAAGTATTATTCTTCAGAATTTTGATAATGTTTTCCCCACACAGATATATAACATAAGCACGGTAGACAGCGACGGTGAACTTGTTCAGCCCGCGAACGGCAAAATAAAAATAAAAATAAAACTGCCTGAAGATTATAACACAAGCGATAAGTTCATTGTATTCCATTGGCTGAGCGATACAAACAAATTGAAAACATACTCCGGAGATAAAGTAACTGTTGAAACCATAGACGGCGTTGATTTCCTTGTTTTTGAAGTTGAACATTTCAGCCTGTTTGCTGTAGCTGTTATCACCCCGGAAGAAGAAACTCCCGTTCTTCCTTCTGTTTCAATCAAAAATAAAGATACAGTTAATACAATCAGATACGGTGAAACTATCCGCCTTACCGCAAACACAGAAAATATGCCTGAGGGTTCAAAAATTTTCTGGTATGCAGGCGATGAAAAAGTCGGCGAAGGCGAAATACTTGAAATTGCACCCAAAGAAAACATAAAAATAACCGTTAAGATTGTTGATGCAAACGATACACCCTGTGAAGGAGAATATACTTCTGATTCTCAGGCAATCACCGTAAAATCAAATATTTTCTGGAAAATCATTGCGTTCTTCAGAAATCTGTTGGGTATCAACAAAATCATTTCACAGGCAATCGGAATCAAGCTGTTCTGATTATTATAAACATTTCTCAACCACCCCTTCCTCCTTAGCGAGAAGTTTGCGTTTTCTCCTTTTGCGTTTTCAGGGGTCCGGGTAAAAGAAGGCATCTGTCGGTATCGGCAGATGCCTTCTTATCGTTAAAAAAATTTTTTAAAAATTTTTCAAAAACTGTGAACCCTTTTCAATTTTCAATCGTCTTAGTAGATGAAAGGCAAAAAAATCCTGATTGCTTTCCGTAAAAAACAAAAGGAGAATCATTATGAACTCAATCATTTCAATCATCACAGCAATTATTATCACCGTTTCAAATCTTTTCGGTTTTGCCCCTGTAACAGAGTTTTTTGAAAATCTCTTTTCTGTTGAAATTTTCGGTGAAGAAAATAAATACACCAATGAACTTCCTGAGGAACCTTCAGAAGAAGATACTGAAACAGAGGAAAATTTCAATTCAGAAAACAACAATCTTAACCTTAATAATCCCGAAACACAGCCTGAACCTGTGTCAGATGTAAAGCTTGTCCCTGCAGAAGGTTCAACAACCATTATTGATGAAACCACAAAGGCAATAACCGGACTCAAACTGTTTATCACAGAAAAAGAACTCAGAGAAGATTTTCTTGCCGTTGAAGGCAACGGTTATTATGATCTTGAATACATAAATTCAGATTCAAAAAACTGGCCCGGCACAGGCACCCGTGTAAAAGTGTATGACAATTCAAATGCGACTGAACCTGTTGCGGTTTATACAATAGTAATATACGGTGATATTAACGGCGATACAATACCGGACGCAAATGACAGCACTTTTGCATATGAAGAATCCGTTTTTGTAACAAACTGGTCACGAGCAGAAATTTACAACGAAGTAACAAACACTGTTATTCCCAACAGCGAATATGATTTCTATAAAACAAAAGCTGCCGATCTTAACAACGATGGCGTTGTTAACGCAACGGATGCATTGCTTATCGGAGATGTCACAATCGGATTTTGCACAATAGATCAGAATACCGGTGAAACAAGAAAGGTCGGTTAAATTTTATAATTGCATAAAATCTGTATGAAGAGAGCGAGAATATGATTACATCTTTTTTTGAAAAATTTATTTACCTTATTTTATCAGCCATTATGTCCATGTCTGCAATTTTTGCGGTACAGCCTGCCACCGATGAACCGATTGAAGCCTTGCGTCCTGATGAATGTCGTGCTTCTTTTGCCGTAATCGCAGATACTCAATTCACAACCTACACACCCAACAGATACCCTTATTTCAAATCGACCTCTGAGGATTTGCATAACAACAACGGTATGTTTGATGCACTGATTCTTGCAGGTGATATCACCGAAACGGGTTCTGCTGCAGAATATCAGATGGTTTATGACTGCCTGTCGGGTCTTGACAACAAATATATATTTGCAACAGGTAATCACGATATACGAGAGCAGTCATATGAAAGTGCTGTCAGTAAATTCACAAAATTCATTAACACAATAAACGAAGAAACCGTTACAGATAAGCTCCGTTATTCAGTCGAAATCAACGGTTACAAATTTATAGTTACAGGAACTGATAATTATCAATTTGAAAAAGCATATCTGAGCAACGAACAGCTTCTTTGGATTGAAAATGAAATTGCGTCTTCCGATGGCAAACCCGTTTTTGTTATAGGTCATCAGCCTTTGAAAAAAACACACGGTCTGCCGTCAACCTGGAGAGCAAGCGTTTTGCCCGATGACGGAAATATCGGTGAGCAGAGCGATGAGCTGAAAACAATAATCGAAAAATATCCGAATGTATTCTTTATTACGGGACATATACATACCGGTCTCGGCAAATATACTTACGAAAAACTCGGCGATTCTCATCTGATATGTTTGCCGTCTGTAAGTGTTGCTAATTTCGGCGGTGAGTACAACTCTAACGGAACAGGATTTGTTGCAGAGGTTTACGATGACGAAGTGATTTTCAGAGCCAGAAACTTTTCAAACGGCAAGTGGATTCCTGAACACGATATTGTAATATCAATCAACCCGCAAACCGTCAATAAAGAAAACGAATCATTTGTACAATCATAAACGATGAAAATATACCCCTTCCCGAAAATCGGAATGGGGTATATTTCTTGCATACTTTCAATAAACTTTCCCTGACGGAATGATCAACCCCCCGAAGCTTATGCTACGGGGGGTTGTTTTTACCTCTGTTACTTTATAAAATTTGTTTTGATTTTGTTTTCGGGGATATCACGAAGCTCATATTTTTCGTCTGTATGGCCGAGAATTATTGCACAGCAAGGCTCAAAGCCTTCGGGCAGACCGAGTTCTTTCAAAAGCTCAGCGTTATCATTGAGAAATCTGACCGCACCCCAGATATGACAGGAGCCTATTCCGAGCTCTGTGGCGGCGATTGCCATATTCTGAACAAGAATTGCGGCGTTTGAGAAATTCACATTAATACTTTTGAGGTCGGTTGACGGAATAAGCGATGAAACGAGTATAACTGTCGGTGCACCGTAGAAAGGTCTGTGACCGCTTTCGGCTTCGCAGTAATCTTCCCACT
>JAXJVE010000101.1:0-2725 GCA_036308705.1 Acutalibacteraceae bacterium | reverse complement strand
CAATGGGATTTGTGTCTTCATTGATGAACGCACCCACAACAAGGGGAATGATGAAGAAGAAAACTTCGGGGATAGCCGAACCGATGCTGTTGATAATCTTTGTGAATGAGATAACGTCGCTTCTCTCTTTTGAGTTGGGAGTAAGCACATTGGGAAGGCTCCAGAAAGGAACGTCTGCAAGGGTATATGCCATACCCCAGAGAACATAAATAACCGCCGTGAATATCATAAGCGGAACGGGTTCAAGGTTGGGGCTGAGGAACATAAGAATTGTGAGAACTGAAATTATCGGAGTTGCGATGATTATATAAGGTCTCATTCTGCCTGATTTGAATGATTTTCTGTCAACAATCATACCCATAAGAGGGTCATTGATTGCGTCCCAGATTCTTGCGGCAAGCATAAGAACAAGAACAAACATCAGCGGAAGCTGAAGCACGTTGGTATAGTAGTCGCTGATTTTACCCGACATAGCGGCATAAATCATACCCTGACCGCCTGCACCAAGAGCATACATCCACAGCTCTTTTTTGCTGACAAATCTTTTATCTTCCATAAAAAATCTACCTTCCAATCAGTTTTCGGCAATTTTCTTTGCCCATTCTTCTTCAAACTTCTTCTTTATACCTTCGTATGTTTCGGCGGGGATATCGGGGTTACCCTTTGAATAACCGGGCACATACATATCGCCTGCTGTTTTCTTGACTGTACATTCGGTATCGTTTCTCCACTTTTCTCTCTCCTCGGGGTTACGAAGATCGGGAATATCAAGAGGAATACCGCCCTGAAGCACTGAACGGTAAGCAAACATACCGGGAAGGAACATATCCATTGCTTCGTAAACGTCGATAATATCCATATTCTCTCTGCCTCTTACGGTTTCAACAACGTTGTGCATTACATACCAGTCTGAACCGCCGTGACCCGAAGGTGCTGCAAGGCGTGTGAACGCATCGCCCGTTGATCTCTCATAGGGTTCGTTTGAATTCTGACCTTCGAACTCATCAACGTTAACATAAAGCTTGTTCACGTGACCGCTCTCGCAGGCATCTTCACGTGCACATTCCATTCTGCCCTTTGAACCGTAAATGCTGTACCATACTGAGTTTCTTGAAGGACCTACGCCGTGAATACTCTTGAGAATCGCACCGTTTTCAAGGGTAATCATTTCAATACCTACGGGGCCTGCTTTTGCACCCATTCTTGCCATTCTTGCGTTGAAGGGAAGCTCAAAGCCCGTTACCTTGACAGGCTTAAGACCTGTGATATGGATAAGGGGACCGATTGAGTGTGTGCAGTAATAGCAAGCGTGCATTGTGTTACGCCAGTGTTCGGGGTCGCCGAAGGTGATGTTGTGCCAGATATCTTCGCAGTTGTGCATATATTCGCCTTCGCCGTATTCAAACTCACCGAGTTCGCCGTCTTCATAAAGCTCTTTCATCTTTTTGGGAGCACCCATATAGCAGTAGTTCTCGGCATAGAAATACTTTTTGCCTGTTCTTTCAACTGCTTCGATAAGCTCAATAGCTTCCTTCATTGTGAGAACGGGAAGAACTTCGCTGAGAACATGGAAACCCTTTTCGAGTGCCTTTACGGCAAAGGGTGCGTGCTCTGTTGCATAGTTTGCAAGCACAACAACATCCATATCGTGATTAAGAAAATCTTCGTAATTATCGTAGAAAGTGATATCTCTGTCGGCATAGTCTTTTTTAGCCTTATCGAGAAGAATATCGTAGTTATCGCAGATAGCAACGGTTTTTGCACCCTTAACGTTATCGCAATGGTTAATCATTGTTCTGCCTCTGCCTACACCTACAACGCCGATTTTGATAACCTTTGCTTTTTCAAGGCGTCTGCAGAATGAACAGTCCTCATAAACCATATCAACGCTGTCGATACCGAGCTCGCAAAGCATCCATTCCCAGCGGCCCTTCATATCCTCTTCATCCTCATCGTATTCAACGGGAATGAAGCCTGCGGTAAGATAGCTCTTTACCGCACCCATACGCCACTCATCGGTGGTGAGATAGTTATAATCAACACCCTGAGCATTAAGCTTTTTAACCGCAACGTTATTGAGGTATTTACCAAGACCCTTGCCTCTGAATTCGGTTTTGATACCTACCATATGCACCTGACCGTAGTTGCCGTCGGGATGATAGATAGCGGCGATTGTACCAACGTGTTCACCCTCATAGTCAAGGAAGAAAACGTCTTTTTCGGGAACGCAGTCGTCAACATCCGCAACGCAATCATCAAAAAATTCGGGTGCGGTATCGTCACCGACAAGACCGTTTTTGCAGCATTCAACCCAAGCCGCTTTATCCTCGATGCACTCCTTGTAGTTTACGATTGAATAGCCTTCGGGGAGCTCGTAATCAGCAATGGGAGTTCCTTTGAGCCAGTACATTTTTAACTGAGACATAATATCACCTTCGTAGTATTTTTATGAATAATGAAAAATGAATAATACCTGCTTATTCACTTTTCACAAGTCACTGTAAAAAGGGGCTGTATGAACAGCCCCCGTATGTTTTTGAATTATTCGCCCTTCATTTCAAGGAGCTTGACGGTACCGTCGTATGATGCCTGGCTGACTTTGATTGAATCTGTGATAGCAGCCTTGATATCATCCTCTGTTGCACCGAGTTCAACAGAATACTTTCTGTCGATGAAGAGGTTGAGTGCCATAATATCTGCAAGTCCGTCAACGTCAATACCGCTT
>JAXJVE010000100.1:0-2044 GCA_036308705.1 Acutalibacteraceae bacterium | reverse complement strand
GCTATAATTGCCCATGTTGACCACGGTAAAACAACACTTGTTGACCAACTTTTACACCAGAGCGGTATTTTTCGTTCAAATGAGCAGGTTGACGAGCGCGTAATGGACTCAAACGATTTGGAAAAAGAACGCGGAATTACAATTCTTTCAAAGAATACAGGCATTCATTATAAGGATGTAAAAATCAATATTGTTGACACTCCCGGTCACGCCGATTTCGGTGGCGAGGTTGAGCGTATTATGATGATGGTTGACGGCGTTCTTTTGCTTGTTGATGCATTTGAAGGCTGTATGCCTCAGACAAGATTCGTTCTTAAAAAGGCACTCAATCTCAAAAAGAAGGTTCTTGTTGTTATCAATAAAATTGACCGTCCCAATGCACGCCCCTATGAGGTTGTTGACGAGGTGCTCGATTTATTTATCGACCTCGGTGCGGACGAAGACCAGCTTGAATTCCCCGTTATCTACGCAAGCGGCAGAGACGGTTATTCAAGCACAGACCCCAACGCAAGAAGCGGCAATATGCAGCCTCTTTTTGAAGCTATTCTTGAAAATATCGATGCTCCCGATGGCGACCCCGAGCAGCCTCTTCAGGTGCTTTTCTCAAGCCTTGATTATGATGATTATGTTGGCAGAATCGGTGTCGGCAGAGTTGAAAGAGGCAGAATAAAGAAGAATCAGCAGATTACCCTTTGCAAAACAGACGGCACAACTCAGAACATAAGAATTTCAAGGCTTTATCAGTTTGAAGGCCTTGCAAGAGTTGAGTGTGACGAAGCTGAAGCGGGCGATATTATCTGCGTTTCGGGTATTGAAGGCATCAATATCGGTGAAACCGCCTGTGACCCCGAAAAGGTTGAGGCTCTGCCCTTCATCAAGATTGATGAGCCGACCATTTCAATGAACTTTATCGTTAACGACAGCCCCTTTGCAGGCAAAGAGGGTAAGTTCGTAACATCAAGAAATATCCGTGACAGACTCTTCAAAGAGGTTGAAACCAACGTAAGTATGAGAGTTGAAGAAACCGAAAGCACCGATACCTTCAAAGTTTCGGGCAGAGGCGAGCTTCACCTTTCAATCCTTATTGAAACAATGCGCCGTCAGGGCTATGAATTCCAGGTTTCAAGACCCAAGGTTATCTTCAAGGAAATCGACGGTCAGCTTATGGAGCCCATGGAACTTCTTATTGTTGAAGTGCCCGAGCAGTATGTTGGTGCCGTTATTGAAAAACTCGGTTCACGCAAGGGTGAACTTGAAAATATGGGTGCCCGTGAAGGCGGTTCAACACATCTTGAGTTCAAAATTCCGTCAAGAGGTCTTATCGGCTACCGTGCGGAATTCCTTACGGATACAAACGGCAACGGTATTATGAATCAGCTTTTTGACGGCTATGCACCCTATAAGGGCGATATTCAGACCCGTGAAAGAGGTTCAATCGTTGTTCACGAAACAGGTGTCAGCACCGCTTACGGTCTTTTCAACACTCAGGACAGAGGCAGACTCTTTATTCCTGCAGGTGTTGATGTATATGAAGGTATGATTGTGGGCGAATGTGCAAAGAATGAAGATATAGTATGTAATGTATGCAAAACAAAGCATCTTACAAATACCCGTGCATCAGGCTCAGACGATGCTCTCAGGCTCGTGCCTCACAGTATTCTCAGCCTTGAGCAGTGTATGGAATTCATCAAGGATGACGAGCTTCTGGAGGTTACTCCCGTTTCGCTCAGACTCCGCAAGAGAATTCTCTCAAAAGAGCTTCGTATGAAGCAGCAGTTCAGGAAGAAATAATATGATTAATCAGAAAACCGCCGTCACTCTCGGCAGTTTTGACGGTCTTCACAAAGGACATATAAAAGTTATAGCCTGTGCTTTTGAAATGCAGCAAAAGCACGGGCTTTTGCCCCTGGTGCTTCTTTTTGACAGACACCCGATGCTCTCCGTTGCGGGCAAAGCTCCCGATATGATACTTCAACCCGCTTTGAGAGATGAACTTATTGCAAAAACGGGTGCGGGCAAGCGAATTATCAGCTTCAGGGATGTC
>JAXJVE010000099.1:0-2508 GCA_036308705.1 Acutalibacteraceae bacterium | reverse complement strand
GTTTATGACAGAGATCTCAGCGGTACAGTCAAGCATCATTGGGGTGCAAAACATCTTGTTCAGAATGCAGGCAAAAACTGCGGATACGATCTCAAGTTTGAATCAATCTACATTGGTGCCTGCGATGCTGCGGCATTCACTCAGAAAGGTATCCCCGCAACAGGTTTTGCCGCTATGGATCCCACTCCTCCCCGCTATTATCATACAAGACTTGACGATGTTGATACACTTCGTGAAGAAGCAATCGCAGCAGGTATTGAAGTTATGCTTGAAACCGCTTGTATGTATGATAAAGAAGGTCTTCCTTCACAGAAATAAAAACAAAAAGAGTCGGTCAGCCGGCTCTTTTTTTATTGCAATTTATAAATATATCTGTTATTATGAATGTATAAAAATACAAAAAGAGGTGTCCGTATGCACACAGTAAAACCCGGTGTTCTCAAAGATATGCACAAACAGCTCAAAAAATATGCCGTTCTGCTCAAAAAAGATATCGGTGTATGGGAATATACAAGAGGTATGTTCCTCGGCGATTCATATGAGATGGAAAACTTCAAAAGCGAAATAAAAAGCGGTGATATATGGTATGCCGCCTATGATTCGGCTCATTTCTTCAAATCAACCATTACCGTTCCCGAAGAGATGGGCGGCAAGGAACTGAGAGCAAAGCTTCAGGTTGGCGGTGAAGCTCTTGTAAAATGCAACGGCAAATATATCTCGGGCTGTGCATCAAGAGATTTTATGCCCGACAGAACCGAAGTTGTTCTCGGTGTTCATAATGCAGGCGATTTGCTTACATTTGAAATTGAGGCAACGGTTGACTCAATGTATTTCTGC
The DNA here is from genome assembly GCA_036308705.1 of Acutalibacteraceae bacterium. Classification (GTDB taxonomy): domain Bacteria; phylum Bacillota; class Clostridia; order Oscillospirales; family Acutalibacteraceae; genus CAG-177. The sequence goes on along the minus strand of JAXJVE010000099.1, from coordinate 1,671 downwards.
GATGACGCAATGGACGGTGCAAAATATCAGGAATGCCGCTTTGGTGATACATATATCTTTATTGCCGACGAGGATTGTAAGGGGTACTATCTTGATATTGAAGTTGCGTTTGATGCCCTTAATTTTATAAAAGACGAACATATTCATGCAAAGGTTTATGCCGCCGTTGATGACAGTATGCACCTTGTTGACTATGATTTCAGCGAAAGCGAAGTAAGAGAATCAATTGCAAAAGCAAGAAAGCTTTATCTCGAAAGAATTGCCGCTATCAACTGGTCGGCACAGAGCAAAGTTATGCTCACGGGTCACAGCCATATTGACGTTGCGTGGTTGTGGAGAATTCAGGAAAGCATCCGCAAAAGTGCAAGAACATTTATGAATGTTACATCTCTTATGGATGTATACCCTGAAATGACATTCGGTCAGAGTCAGGCTGTGCTTTATCAGATGATGAAAGACCACTACCCCGAAATCTATGAAAAGATAAAAGAAAAAGTTGCAAACGGTCAGTGGGATATCTGCGGCAATGTATGGGTTGAGGCGGATACAAACATCGCATCGGGTGAAGCACTTATCAGACAGGTGCTTTACGGCACGGAATTTTTCAAAAACGAATTCGGCAAAGTATCAAAAACATATTGGTTGCCCGACTGCTTCGGATTTACCTGGGCACTTCCCCAGATTATCAAAGGCTGCGGTATGGAGAATTTCATAACCTCAAAGCTCAGTTATAACGATACCAATAAATTCCCCTATAATATGTTTATGTGGCAGGGTAACAACGGCGACAGAGTTTACGCTCACCTTATGCGACCTTCATATAACTGCCATTTCAATGTTGAGGAAATTATGACCGCAGACAAAGAATGTAACAACAAAAACGAGCTTAATGTTGCTATGAGTATGTACGGCTACGGTGACGGCGGCGGCGGACCGACTGCAACAATGCTTGAAAAAGGCAGACGCCTTAAGAATTTCCCCGGTCTGCCCGAAACAGAGATAGGTCACGTTGACGATTTCTTCAAAACATATCACGGCAATGAAGATGAACTCCCCGTTTGGAACGGCGAAATGTATTACGAAAACCACAGAGGCACATTCACAAGCCAGGCTTTTGTTAAGAAGAATAACAGAAAAGGTGAATTTCTTTTCACAAGAGCAGAGATGCTCAGTGTATTTGCAGAAAAACTTCTCGGTAAAGAATATCCCAAAACTGAGCTTGAAAAGGGCTGGAGAATTCTTATGACAAACCAGTTCCACGATATTCTTCCCGGTTCATCAATCCACGAAGTTTTTGAGGATTGTCGCAAGGATTATGCCATTATGAACAAAATAGGCAACGATATTCTGGACGGTGTTCTCAAGTCGCTCGGAAGTGCGGTTTCTGCCGATAAAAACAGCATCACCGTATGGAATCTGACCTCGGCTAACAGCTATGAGCCCATTGAAGTTGAAGGTGTACCCGAAGGAATGTATGTTTCAACAACAGACGGTCTTTCACTCCCCTGTGCTTATGTTGACGGCAAATTCATTTTCCTTCCCGATGAACTTGAGCCTATGAGTTGCAGAGTTTTCAACCTTCAGGAAGGCGAATGCATCTATTCACCCGTTGAAACCGAAACAAATCTTCTTGAAAACGCCGTTCTCCGTGTTGAACTTGATGAAAACGGT
>JAXJVE010000098.1:0-7352 GCA_036308705.1 Acutalibacteraceae bacterium | reverse complement strand
GTCCTCGCAGCACGACAAGGTGTAGCCGTGGAATATCTCACGGCATAACAAAAAAGAGCAGGTCAAAACCTGCTCGATACATAACAAATTAACTATGAGGAAATGTAAAAAAGAAAAGTGAGTATTCACTTGTGTTATGAATACTCACTATGGTGCGAGAGACGGGACTTGAACCCGTACGGGATTACCACACGCCCCTCAAACGTGCGCGTCTGCCGATTCCGCCACTCTCGCATATCTTTTGTTCGCTCGGAACGTTGCCTATTATAGCAAAGCCGAACGGTATTGTCAAGCCTTTTTTGAAAATTTTTTAAATATTTTTTATTATTCTGTTACAGAAAATATATCAGCACTTTCATCCCCGCAGGAATAGAAGAAATCTTCTATTATTTCGGGAACGTGGCAAGGCTCAACTTTGTTCTCATTCAGAAATTCGGCAAACCGTTCCGCACACCGTTTATCTGTTGTGAAATCATAATAAAAACCGCTTTTATCCGATATGCCGTAAAGAATACACGCTTCCCCTTCTATATCGGATTCTCTGCATTTCAAGTTATACAATACGGTTCCCTTCTTTCCCGATCACTCAGAGTGACGACTCGTCACACATTATAACGGTTGTTGCAGATTAATTCAATACATTTTCGGCAATTTTATTAAATTTGTAACATCACACAAAAACGCGGCTCTTATTCGGGAATTTTTGCCATATTCTCGGCAATATCTTTAAAAACAGGTGCACAGCTTACGGCACCCTCTCCGCCGTTTTCTTTAAGAACGGCAACCGCATATTTCGGGTTATCGGCAGGAAAATATCCCATAAACCAGGCATTATAAATTTCTTCACCGTTTTCTGATTTGCCTGTCTGTGCCGTTGCGGTTTTACCCGCAGTTTTCACACATTCGCTGTAAGCTCGCATACCGCTTCCTTCGGTCACCACTTTTTCAAGAAATCTGCGAATCATCAGTGCATTTTCAAAAGATATAATCTGCTTTCTTTCGCTGTACGATTTTATTTTGGTAAACACACCGTTCTCATCGGTTTCGCCTTCAATCAGATACGGTTCAATATACACTCCCCCTCTCGCCACTGTTGCCGCAACGTTACAAATCTGCAGAGGAGTTGCGAGCAGAGAACCCTGACCGAAAGAAAGATTTGATATTGCGGCTTTTGAATCGAGTTCCGCTATATCGGGCAGATATCCCGACAACGATATCATTCCGTTTGCGAGTGTTGTTTCTTTGCCGAGCCCGAAACAATCTGCCATATTTATTATATTCTGCGCACCTGTTTCAATCGCCAGCGAAATGAAATATGTGTTGCACGAATACGCAACCGCTTTTTCCATATCCACAACACCGTGGCCGTCTTTTTTGTGGCAACGGAAAGTAACTCCGTTATGAGTCACACTGCCTGTGCAGTTATATTCATATTTTTCGCTTATTCCGTTTTCGAGAGCCGCCGATGCAACAACAGGCTTGAAAACCGAACCGACGCTGAACGGCATAAACGCTCTGTTTATCAGCGGTGAATTCTCATTATTCAGACTTTCCGCTATATTATACGGATCAAAACAGGGCCTTGAAACACAGGCACGGATTGCACCGTTTTCTATTTCAATAACAACAGCCGAAGAGCATCCGTCACCCGTGCGGTCAAGTGCAGCTTCGGTTATGCTCTGAATATTTTTATCTATGGTCAGCACAACGCCTCTTTTCGGAATATTGTTACCGCTTATTTCTGTTTTTTCGCCGAGCATAACTCTGCCGTTTGCATCGGAGAAAAACCTTGCCGTTACGGTTGATTTGCCTTGTAAAAGCAATGAATTATATGATTTTTCAATACCGCTTATCCCGTTACCCGAGCTGTCCGTATAGCCGATGATATGGCAGGCAAGTGAAGAAGCGGGATATCTCTGAGGTATTTTTATTTCTGTTATATCGTCATTCGGAATTATAGGTGAATTTATTTTAACGGTAATCGGTTTACCTTCACGCATACGCTCATTAACGGATTTGAAAACATCGGGCGTAACCTTGCCGCTGAGCTGACCGAGTGAATACGATGACGGCTTTGCCGCGGCATAGAGTTCGGTTTCGCAATTCGTAAGAGGCTGCAGATTGCAGTCATAAACCGTTCCCCTGAGCGTAGCAATATCAACTGTTTTGGCAGATGAATGAACCGATGCACGGCTTGTATTCTTAATAAGCGATGACATTCTCAGACCAATAATGCTGAAAACTGTCACAAGCATCAGTAATACCGATATCGCTCTTTTTTTCAAAAAAATCACTCCCTGCGGTTATTTTACCTCAGGGAGTGATAAATATTATACGTTAAATCTGAAGAGTACAACGTCGCCGTCTTTCATAACATACTCTTTGCCTTCACTTCTTACAAGACCTTTTTCTTTTGCCGCGGCAATTGAGCCGAGCTCGATAAGATCTTCATAAGCGATAACCTCTGCTCTGATAAATCCACGCTCAAAATCGCTGTGAATTTTACCCGCAGCCTGGGGAGCCTTTGTGCCTTTGGTGATAGTCCATGCCCTTACTTCGGGCTGACCTGCGGTAAGATATGAGATAAGGCCGAGAAGTGCATAACTCTTTTTAACAAGGAGGTCAAGGCCGCCCGATTCAACGCCAAGCTCTTCAAGGAACATTTCTTTTTCGTCTTTTTCAAGTGAAGCAATCTGTGCTTCAAGCTCCGCACAGATGGGAAGAACTTCGCTGCCCTCTGCCTCGGCGATGGTGCAAACCTTTTTGTAATGTGCGTTATTGTTGAGCCCGCCCGCAAAATCGTTTTCACTCATATTACAAGCATAGATAACGGGTTTTGCGGTAAGAAGTGCGATTTCAGCAAGCCATGCTTTTTCGTTATCATCACATTCAAGATTTCTTGCGGGAATATTATCCTCAAGTGACTGCTGAAGGCGTTTGAGGAATTCAAGCTCGGAAGCAAGTGTTTTATCGCCCTTCATCGCCTTTGTAACTCTGTCTATTCTTCTTTCAACCATTTCAATATCCGAAAGAATAAGTTCAAGGTTGATTGTTTCGATATCTCTTTCAGGGTCGATAGTTGCATCAACGTGAACAATATCGTCATCCTCAAAGCAACGGACAACGTGGATAACCGCATCAACCTCACGGATATGAGAGAGGAATTTATTGCCGAGACCTTCGCCCTTTGAAGCACCTCTTACAAGACCTGCAATATCAACAAATTCGATGAATGCGGGAGTAATTTTAACGGGATTGTAGAGTTCTGCAAGCTTATCAAGCCTTTCGTCAGGCACATTAACAACGCCTACGTTGGGCTCGATAGTACAGAAAGCATAGTTTGCAGACTGTGCTCCTGCATTGGTTATTGCGTTGAAAAGAGTACTCTTACCTACATTGGGAAGACCTACTATACCGAGTTTCATATATCTTCATTCTCCTTAGAATTTTCGTTCAATTTGAAATTATAACACATAGCAAAAATTTTCTCAAGAGAATAAATGAATTTATCTTCAAATTTGTGTGTGGAAATCTGATAACATATATGATATAATGAATATATTATTTCATAATTGTGACGGAGATGATATATATGAAAAAAAGCAAAGCCGTTATTGACTCTGTTTTAACAACGGTTTTTATGGGTCTGCTTGTTTATGCGGCATACTCACTGTGGTTCATATTCTACGGTAAAGACAGCGGTGCTGATGTACACTTGTATACCGTGCTTTCGGGCACTGCTCTCGGATGGTTTATGGCAATGTTTATTCAGTCTGTATTCAAAGTAACAGGTCTGATAAAAAATATAATTGCTTATGCAATCCCCATTATTGCGGGCAACGGCATTTTTCAGGCACTTATCTGGGGCATAAACGCAAAAGTCAACTCAACGGGAAACGACAGACTGATTGTTGTAAGCAAAACCTTCACGGTTGTTTTTGTGCTTTCGGCAATTCTTCTGCTTGCGGCATTTATCCTCAGAGCAAAACAAAAATATAAAGTATTGAACATTATTCTTGCTGTAATATATTTTGCGGTTTCGTGCGGCGGATTTTATTCTTTTAACCAAGAAAACTTCAAAGCACTTACATACAAAAAAAATCTTAAATTTGATACCGTAACGGCTGAAGAAATGAAAATTACCGATGCAGAGAAAAAACTTTGCACGGAATGGTTTGAGAAAAATCTTTTTGCAAGCGGTGTTGATTATCCCTTCACTTTCAAGCTTGACGGCGAAGAATTCAATCCCGCAGAATGGGATATGCAGTTGACCGAATCGCCCGAATACGGAACTGTTTATCAGAATGCTCAGACAGAGTATATCGTATTATCAAACAGCCAAAAAGGGCTTCAGCTTACGGTTGAAGCAACCGTTTTTGAAGAAAATGCAACCTGTCAATGGACTGTATATATCAAAAACACAGGCTCGGCAAACTCGGGCGTTATCAGCGATTTCTATGCTCTTGATTCAACATTCTCAACAGGAGATGCGGATCTTTATTACTCAATGGGCAGCGATACTGCCGCAAGCGATTTTTCGCTTATCAAAAAGAATCTCAATTCCTTCGGCAAAACATTTTCGGCTAACGAAGGCAAGCCTTCGGAAGCTTATCTCCCCTATTTCAACATCAACGGTGAAAACGGCGGAATGATACTCGGCATCGGCTGGACAGGTCAATGGATTGCAGAATTATCAGAAAGCAAAGGCGTTACCGATATTTCGGTTAAGCAGGAGCATCTTGAAGCATATCTTCTCCCCGATGAAGAAATACGTTCACCTCTTGTTTCGCTCAGTTTTTATAACAACCCCAATCCGCTCAAAGGATTCAACCTTTTCAGAAAATGGATTACGGACAGCGTATATCCCGAAAATGTAACAAAGAATCATTATACCGTTATGGAAATTGCGGGCCCGATGTCAACAAGAACTTCCGATGAAATCATAGAAATTCTCAACGGAATTGATGACTCTGTTTTTAAGCAGACCGATGCTTTCTGGATGGATGCGGGTTGGTATGACTACAACGAAGGCTGGCATGACGGTGTAGGCAACTGGAGAGTTGACACTTCAAGATACGATAACGGTATCTCTGAACTCTCGGGTTATGCCGCTGAAAAAGGTCTTGGCCATGTTCTCTGGTATGAACCCGAAAGAGTGTTCCCCGGAACAGAATTCCATAATATCGGTTCTCAGCACGAAGAATGGCTGATTTACGGCGACGGCGACAACATTATGTGGAACCTTGCCAACGAAGAAGCTTTTGATTATTACTGCACCTATCTTCTCAATTCTCTCAAAGAAAACGGAGTTACTGTTTACCGTCAGGATTTCAACTTTGCACCTCTTGAATACTGGCAGAATGCAGATAAAGATTTCTACGACGGAAGAACAGGTATATGCGAAAACCACTATGTAACAAATCTTTACCGATATCTTGATTATCTTTGCGAAAACATAGACGGTCTTATTATTGATAACTGTGCTTCGGGCGGCAAAAGGCTCGACCTTGAAATGACATTCCGCAGTATTCCTTTCTGGAGAAGCGACTATAACTGTGCCGTTCACTATGATCTTTTTGAGGCAACCCAGTCGCAGACTTACGGCATTTCATTCTGGCTTCCCATATCGGGAACAGCACATAATATGCAGAGCGAATATTCATCAAGATCGGCTGTAATCCCCCTTGTGCTTATGGATTTCTTTGCAAATACACACCCCGATTTCAACCTTCACCATGAACAAAGAGAAATGATGACCGCTAATTATTATCCGCTCGATTTCGGCAGTTATGATAAGGACAAAATGCTTTCAATGCAGTATTCTGCCGATGACGGACTTTCGGGCACTGTGCTTATATATAAAAGAGCAGATGTGAACGATTCGGAATACACGGTTAAATTCAACGGTCTTGTGCCTTCGCAGACATACAGTATTTATGATATCGACACGCCCGAAAAAGTATATGAATCAACAGGCGAAAAGCTTATGAGCGAAGGCTTCACATTAACTCTCCCCGAAGGCGAAAAAGCGATATTCCTGATGTATAACGCAAAATAAATTTGAAAGGCTCCGATGAACCTGAAAGTTCTTCGGAGCTTTTGTTTTATATGTGTAAATTTATTTGTGAATCTGCAAAAAATATAGTTTGCAATAAGATATATTTTGTTGTATTATATATTATGTATCAGTATACAGAGGTGCATATAAGTGGAACATTCACAGTTTCTGAGAACAGAAATGATACTCGGTGAAAATTCAACAGAAAACCTGTCAGGCAAAAGTGTTATACTTTTCGGCCTCGGCGGGGTGGGTTCGTATACGGCTGAAGCACTTGCAAGGGCGGGTATCGGCAAGCTCACAATAGTTGATAACGATACAGTATCAGTTACAAATATAAACCGTCAGCTTTGTGCTCTTCATTCAACAGTCGGCAAACCCAAGGTTGAAGTGGTGAAAGAAAGAATTCTCGATATCAACCCGCTTTGTGAAGTTACTGCACTTCAGAAATTCTATCTGCCCGAAAATTCGGCTGAATTCAATCTGAGAGATTATGACTATATCGCAGATGCAATAGATACCGTCAGCGCAAAAATTGACCTCGCCGTCAAATCTCAGGAATACGGAATCCCTATGATTTCGTGTATGGGTACGGGCAATAAGCTCAACCCCTCGCTTTTTACGGTATCCGATATTTTCAAAACAAGCGGCTGTCCCCTTTGCAGAGTTATGAGAACCGAACTCAGAAAAAGAGGAATAAAAAAACTCAATGTTGTCTGGTCGCCCGAAGAGCCGATAAAGCCCGCTCAGACCGATGAAAACACAGGCAAAAGGCAGACTCCGGGAAGCCTTCCGTTCGTTCCTCCCGTTGCGGGTATGATAATGGCAGGGAAAATCATTCTTGATTTAAGGTGAAAAAATGAAAAAAATTACCTCATTAATTCTTTTGTTTGCAATTATTACCGCTGTTTTCTGCGGTTGCAATAAAACCGAAGAGAACCCCGATGACCCTCAGGTTATCACAAATCTCGGCGAAGCCGACGAAAATTCGCTCAGGCTTGCATATTCAAAAGCCGATACTCTCGACCCTTTCACCGCATCAATGTCGGCTAACATTCAGGTTCTCGGTCTGATTTATGACGGACTTTATAAGCTCGATAAAACTTACAACCCCATTCCCGTTATCGCAAAAAGTTCGATAGTCAGCGGTACAACAATAAATATAACCATCAACGATGTATGGTTTTCAGACGGCTCGGTGCTTACACCCGGCGATATTCTGTATTCATTCAACAAGGCAAAGGAATCGCCTCATTATGCCGAAAGGCTCAGAAACTTTGTATCAGCAAGCGTT
>JAXJVE010000097.1:0-2265 GCA_036308705.1 Acutalibacteraceae bacterium | reverse complement strand
TTCCTTGTTCCCAGCCGTAAGCATCCCGGCAAATTCTATGCTCTTCCCCAGGCACCTCAGCAGTTCAAACAGCTTCTTATGGTGTCAGGTTTTGACAGATACTATCAGATTGCACCCTGCTTCAGAGCTGAAGACGCCCGTGCAGACCGTTCACCCGGTGACTTCTATCAGCTCGACTTTGAAATGGCATTTGCAACTCAGGACGAAGTTCTTGAAGTTTGCGAAAGCGTTGTAAGCGATATCTTCCGCACCTTCTCGGATAAGAAGATTACAGCTTCACCTTTCAGAAGAATTCCCTATGCAGAGTCAATGGCAAAATACGGCTCGGATAAGCCCGACCTTCGCAATCCCCTCATCATCTGCGACCTTACCGATATGTTCAAGAGAGTTCAGTTCAAGCCCTTTATGAACAAGCAGGTAAGAGCAATCGTTGCTCCCTGTAAGAACGAAAGATGGTTCTTCGATAAGTCACTTGCATTTGCAACAAAGCAGGCAAAGATGGCAGGTCTTGCTCATATCACTCTTCTTGATGCCGCAAACTACGGCTTTAAGGATGACCCCATCAGCAAGGTTATGACAGAGGACGAAAAGAGAGAAATCGTTGAACTTACAGGCGTTAAGGAAGGCGAAACAATCTTCTTCATCTGCGACACAATCTCAGACGTTGCAGATAAGAACGCAGGCGTTATCCGTACCTGGCTCGGTGAAGAGCTTGACCTCATCAATAAAGATTCATTTGAATTCTGCTTTGTTGTTGACTTCCCGATGTATGAAAGAGATGAAACAACAGATAAGATTATCTTCACTCACAACCCGTTCTCAATGCCTCAGGGCGGTCTTGAAGCACTTGAAACAATGGATCCCTGCGAAATCCTCGCTTATCAGTATGACCTTGTATGTAACGGTATCGAGCTCGCTTCGGGTGCGGTAAGAAATCACAGCCCCGAAATTATGAGAAAAGCCTTCGAAATCGCAGGCTATACCGAAGAAGAGGTTGAAAAGAGATTCAGCGCACTTTACAATGCATTCCAGTTCGGCGCACCTCCCCATGCAGGTATGGCACCCGGTGTTGACAGAATGGTAATGCTTCTTGCAGATACAGAAACCATCAGAGACGTTATCGCATTCCCGCTTGACGGTACCGCACAGGATCAGATGCTCGGTGCACCCGGCGTTGTTACAGAGCTTCAGCTCTTTGAAGCAAACGTTGCTATCAGAGGCAAGGGCGGTGCAGTTGAAGTATCGGGCAGTGAGGGCGACGACTCAGCATTCACAGCTACCGTTAACTCCGCAAAGGGCGGCGTTATGACCAAAGAAAAGTGGTTCAAGGAGCTTGAAAGCGTGAACGAGCTTTCATTTGCAGATAACGAAAAGAAGGCTATGCAGAAGATTCTTGACGATATGGGTAAGGTTGAAGCTGAACTTGAAAAGACAGCTACCGATGACGTTGAGGCTATGATTTACGTTATGCCCATGACCAACGTTCTCCGTAACGACGGCAGAAATCAGCCTTTCGCACGTAAAGACCTGCTTGAAGGTGCTCCTCAGAGCACAGAAGACAGCTGGCAGGTTCCCAGACTTGTAAAGTGAGGTGCAGATAAGTGATTTATATTAACGAAATAAATGCGGCAGGTAAAATTGCCGTAGACGATACAATTCTTGTTAAAGACGTTCCTGCAACTGCAGGTTCAAAAATGCTTGAGAATTTCAAGCCCCTTTTCAGTGCAGATTCAGTTGAAAGACTTGAAAAAGCAGGCTATGAAATTGCAGGCAAAACAAACGTGGGCGAATTCGGTCTTGACCTTCTCGGCGAAACCTCATATTTTGAGCCCGCAACTGATAACGGCACCCTTGTCGGTGCAGCAGCATCACTTGTTGCTTCAGGCAAAGTAAAGGCAGCCATCAACGTTGACCTCAACGGTGCACCCAGACGTGCAGCCGCAATCTCAGGCGTTGATTTCATCAAGCCTACTTACGGCACAGTTTCACGCTACGGCATTATCGCTTGTGCTTGCTCGGGCGAGCAGATCGGTGTTACAGCCGCAAATGCGGATTACGTTAAGGAAATCCTTGCCGTTATCGCAGGTCACGATGCTAAAGACGGCACAAGCCTTCCTGCTGAAAAATACGAATATTCAACAAGCGAAGACGTTTCAGCAATGAAAATCTGCATCGTAAAAGAGCTTTATGATTCGGCAAGTGCTGATGTGAAAGCAAACGTCGATGCTTATGCAGAGAGCCTCAGAAAGCTCGGTGCAACAGTTG
>JAXJVE010000096.1:0-5872 GCA_036308705.1 Acutalibacteraceae bacterium | reverse complement strand
TCCCCAGTCACCTCAGCTTTACAAACAGCTTTCAATGGTTGCGGGCTTTGACAGATATATGCAGATTGCACGTTGCTTCCGTGACGAAGACTTAAGAGCAGACCGTCAGCCCGAATTTACTCAGATTGACCTTGAAATGTCATTTGTTGATATGGAAGATGTTCTTGCTATCGGTGAAGGCTATATGGCAAGAGTTTTCAAAGAGGCAATCGGTGCGGATATTCAGCTTCCCCTTCCCAGACTCACTTATAAAGAGGCTATGGAGCGTTACGGCAGCGATAAGCCCGATACACGCTACGGTATGGAAATCTATGACCTTAGCGAAACAGTCAAGGGTTGCGGCTTCGGTGTTTTCACAGGTGCACTTGAAGCAGGCGGCAGCGTAAGAGGTATCACCGCAAAGGGTGCAGTAAATACTCTTACAAGAAAAGAAATTGATAAGCTTACCGAAATGGTAAGAGGTATCGGTGCAAAGGGTCTTGCATGGGCAAGGCTTCTTGATGACGGCTCGGTTGCATCATCATTTGCAAAGTTCCTTACCGAAGACGAAATGAACGCTCTTCTTGAAAAGGCAGATGCAAAGGCAGGCGACGTTGTTCTTATCATCGGCGACGGCAAGAATTCAACCGTTCTTTCAGTTCTCGGTGCACTCCGTCAGGCAGTTGCAAAGAAACTTGACATTATTCCTGAAAAGCAATATAATCTTCTTTGGATAACAGAATTCCCCTTCTTTGATTGGGATGAAGATGCTCAGCAGTTTGTTGCAATGCATCATCCGTTTACATCACCTATGGATGAATGCCTTGATTATCTTGAAACAGATAAGGGTGCTGTAAGAGCAAAGGCATACGACCTTGTTCTCAACGGCGTTGAGCTTTGCTCAGGTTCAATCAGAATCACAAACCCCGACCTTCAGGCAAGAATCTTCTCGCTTCTCGGTCTTTCAGACGAAGAGGCACACAATAAATTCGGCTACCTTCTTGATGCGTTCAAATACGGTGCACCTCCCCACGGCGGTATGGGTATCGGTCTTGACCGTCTTGTTATGCAGATGCTCGGTTGCGAATCGCTCAGAGATGTTATCGCATATCCGAAGGTACAGAACGCAAGCGAGCCTATGACAGAGTGCCCCGCAGCGGTTGACGGCGTACAGCTTGATGACCTCGGCATCGGCATCACAGTTAACGAAGAATAATCATATAATAAAATGCAAATTTTCATTGGAAGGATGATATACAATGGCAAGAGTTTATAATTTTTCAGCTGGTCCTTCAATGCTTCCCGAAAGTGTGCTCAACAGAGCTGCCGCAGAGATGCTTGATTATAAGGGCAGCGGTCAGTCGGTTCTTGAAATGAGCCACCGTTCAAAGGTATACGAAGAGATTATCTTCGGTGCACGTGACCTTTTCAAAGAGGTTATGAATATCCCCGATAACTACAAGGTTATCTTCTGCCAGGGCGGTGCTTCAACTCAGTTTGCGGCCATTCCTCTTAATTTCCTTAACGGCAGCGGTAAGGCTGACTATGTTCTTTCAGGTCAGTTTTCAACCAAAGCTTATAAGGAAGCAACAAAATACGGCGAAATCAAGGTTGTAGGCTCATCAAAGGAGCAGAATTTTGCTTGTATCCCCGAGCTTAACAAGGCTGATTTCACCCCCGATGCAGACTATTTCTACATCTGCCAGAACAACACAATCTACGGCACACGCTTTACAGAACTTCCCGATACAGGTAACGTTCCCCTTGTTGCAGACGTTTCATCCTGCTTCCTCTCAGAGCCTATGGATGTTTCAAAATACGGCGTAATTTACGGCGGTGCACAGAAGAACGTTGCTCCCGCAGGTCTTACAGTTGTTATCGTTCGTGAAGACCTTCTCGGCAACGCAAGGGATTATACTCCCACAATGCTCGACTATAAAGTGCTTGCTGATAACGATTCAATGTATAACACACCCCCTTGCTACTCGATTTATATGTGCAAGCTTGTGCTTGAATGGATCAAGAATCTCGGCGGTCTTGAGGCAATGAAGCTTCATAACGAAAAGAAGTGTTCAATCCTCTATGATTTCATTGATAACAGCAAGATGTTCAATAACCCCGTCAAGAAGAGCGACCGTTCAATGATGAACGTTACTTTTGTAACAGAGAGCGATGAACTCAACGCAAAGTTTGTTAAGGAAGCAACCGAAGCAGGCTTTGTTAACCTCAAGGGTCACCGTTCAGTCGGCGGTATGAGAGCTTCAATCTATAACGCTATGCCTATCGAAGGCGTTGAAAAGCTCGTTGACTTTATGTCAGAGTTTGAGAAGAGAAACTGATAGGGGGAACCTGAAATGTTCAACATTTTAACTTTAAATAAAATTTCAAAAAACGGTCTTGACCGCCTTGATGCATCAAAGTTTGCTTGCGGTGACGCATTTGAAAATCCCGATGCAATCCTTGTGCGTTCAGCTTCAATGCACGAAATGGAGCTTTCAGAGAATACCGTTGCAATCGCAAGAGCAGGTGCGGGTGTCAATAATATCCCCATCCCCGCTTGCAGCGATAAGGGTGTTGTAGTTTTCAACACTCCCGGTGCAAACGCAAACGCAGTTAAAGAGCTTGTGCTCTGTGCACTCTTTATGTCATCAAGAAAAGTTGCCGCTTCACTTGATTGGTGCAAAACCCTCAAGGGCGAAGGCGATAACGTAGGCAAACTCGTTGAAAAAGGTAAGAGCAGTTTTGCAGGCCCCGAAATTCTCGGCAAAACCCTCGGTATTGTCGGCCTCGGTGCAATCGGTGCTCTTGTTGCAAGAGATGCAAAGCTTCTCGGTATGAATATTGTTGCTTATGACCCCTTTGCAGCGGGCAAAACAGATATTGAACTTGTTGAGCTTGACGAACTTTTTGCAAAGAGCGATTATATAACACTTCACGCTCCTCTCAATGACGGCACAAGAGGTATGATTAACGCAGAATCACTTGCAAAGATGAAGGACGGCGTAAGAATTCTCAACTTTGCAAGAGGCGAGCTTGTTGATTCAAAGGATATCGTTGATGCTCTTGCAAGCGGTAAAGCGAGTGCTTATGTTACAGACTTCCCCACCGATGAGCAGCTCGGTGCAGAGGGCGTAACAGCTCTTCCCCACCTCGGTGCATCAACTCCCGAGAGTGAAGAAAACTGCGCTATGATGGCGGCGGACGAAGTTTCGGCTTATCTTCTTAAAGGCGAAATCAAGAATTCCGTTAACCTTCCCAACACTTGCCTTGCAGAAAGTTTTGCAGTTCGTACCTGCTTTATCCATAAGGAAAATGCAGATGAATTTGCAGCAAAGGCTGAGGCTGCGGCAAAGGCTGCGGGTGCAAATGTAACCGCAATCTTCACCGCAAACAAAAAGGATATGGGCTACACCGTAATTGATACCGACAAAGCATTTGATACTGCTGTTGACGGTGCAATCAGAGTAAGAGTTATCTGATAAGAAAAAATTAACCGCAGAGAGCAATCTCTGCGGTCTTTTTTATTTATGATTGATATTCTGCCAGACAAACGCAACATCGTTGCCGAGCTGCACAAAAGTATCTGGCTCGTTGTTGTTGAGTTTTGATACTCGCCTGAATCCGTTTTCTTCAAAAGCTTCGCAAAAGGCGTTTGCCATTTCAACATCTTTGAAAGTGATATGCGTAACAAGGCGGAATTCTTTGAGAGTCTGCCTCAGACTGCCGTTGGGGAAGCCCACAACAAAGCCTGTTGCCCACCAGTATTTATCGTAGTCACGGTTGAAAACGGCACGGTATTCGCCCGTTTCGTATTCGTCCCACATAAACGCCATTTCCATATTGAGCCAATCCTGTTTATCGGCACAAACAAAATGCGAACCGATTGAGCCAAGACCTCTTGTATATACACCAACTTCGCCGCCGACAAATGCCATACCGTACTGACCCTTCCAAGTCTGAATAAGCCATTCCTTGCCGTCGTATTCAAAAGTGGTACGCACGGTATCGTAATACATCATCGTGATGGGAGCGAAGGCATCGTAAACCTCGTTGAAGCCGAAGTTTTTCTGCCAGCATTCCTTATCGTCGGTGTAATAGAAATTGCCATCGGGGTCATATTTATATGATGCAAGGTTGATTTTTGAAAAATCAAGGTTTATATCGGGCGGAATATATATGGGAGCCTTCGGGAGCGAAAAAACTTTGTTGAAGTCGCCTTGTGAAACCGTTGTCGGGGGTACGGTTGTTTTTTCGGCAATATCGGTTGTGAGCTGAGCCGTTGTTGTAAGCGAGGGGAGGGTTGTAACAGCCTGAGTTGTTGTTTCGGTTGAAACTTCGGTTTCGCTTTCGGTAACATCTGCCGTGGTCTGCTCTTCCGTTTCGGAATAAAGCGTACCGTTTACAGGCTCGGAAACGGGGCTGCCGTTTTTAAATTTAATGCCGAGTATTGCGGCAACGGCAATAAGTGCAACCGCCACCGCCGCTACGATGATCGGTAAAATCTTATTTTTCATTCTTTTTCCTCCAAATTATCTTATGCCACAGTATATTCACGCACAAAAGCATTGATGAACAGGGGGCCCATATCCATTGCAATGATAACGGGCTTACCGTCTTTTATCATAAATGTCATACCTTCACCTTCGCTGCCTGCGGTGAGGTTGCGGTCAAGATATTTTTCAACACTGCCGTCAGTTGTGTTGATTTTATAGATTGCCTGAGTTTCGTCGTTGGTTGCAGCATAGAGAGTGCCGTCAAGGAATTCCGCACCCTGAATTGAAGGAACAACCTCTGAAAGCATAACTTCTTCAACAAACTCCATTTTGTTTGCGGTATCGTAAACAAGAATTTTTGTGGGCTGTTTTGAATGGTCCATACAATAGAGATAGCCGTTTTCGGGGTTTACCGCAACCCAGGGCAGACCTCTTGTAATAACTTCGGCATCAAGAACATAATATTCAACAAGCTCAAGTGTTTCGGCATCAAAAATACCGACTATGGGGTAGTCCCACACCTTGCTGTCCTCAAGACCCGCATAAATATAGCCGTTATAAAAACTCATACCGCCGATATGGGCAATGCCAAGGTCTTTGAGCTCATCGGGAATTGCAAAATAATTTGCGTTAACAAGAGTTTTTGCATCGGCTTCGGTGCGTATAAGCGTTGTTTTTGATGAAAAATAGAGAGTTTCGCCGTCTGTTGCCATACCCTGTGAGCGGAAATATGCACCTATTCCCACAACATTGGTTTTGGCGGTGTCTGTACGGTCAGCGGCAGAGATAAGGTCAATGCCGTGAGTAAGAACCGAGAACGGAATAAGAATAACTGCGAAAATAATTGACAAAATCTTATTGATTGCAAGTGAAAATGCATTCATACTCTTTACCCCTTTGTAATTATTTTTTGAAACAATAATTAAAGTATACCAAATATGGAAAATATAGTCAATGTTACATTGACAACAAACAGAAAAACAGATATTATATATTATGGAGTAAAATGATAAGGAGAATGGCTGATGAATGATGTAAACAAGCTTTATGACCTCTGGCTTGAGAATACGGCGGATAATTCTGAGATTCACGATGAATTGCTTGCCGTAAAGGGTAATGATGAAGAAATCCTTGACCGTTTTTACAGAAATCTTGAATTCGGCACAGCGGGTCTCAGAGGTGTGCTCGGTGCGGGCACAAACAGAATGAACACATATACAGTGTGTCAGGCAACACAGGGTCTTGCCGATTATCTTAACGAAACATTCGAAAATCCATCAGTAGCTATTGCTTATGACTCAAGAATAAAGTCAGATGTTTTAGCAAAGGCAGCGGCAGGTGTTTTAGCGGCTAACGGTATTAAAGTGTATATTTATCCTGAACTTATGCCAACCCCAATG
>JAXJVE010000095.1:0-2117 GCA_036308705.1 Acutalibacteraceae bacterium | reverse complement strand
GTTATATAACTTCCCGCAGAAGCCTGCTTAACATACTTTGTTAAAGCAAATTCAACAACAAGTTCGTCTGCTGTTGAATTGTTCTCATAAATCGGCAGAGTTACACGGTAAAAACCATTTTCAAGCTCAGGTATATCAAGAAATACAGTGCAGAAAGTGTTTTTATACATTACTGCCGTTGAATTATCAATGTTATCAACGGTTTGTTTGTATTCAATCCATTGATTATCCGCCTTTTTCTCAAGTATGAATCCGTTTGTCTGTGCCGTATCATTATATGTTTTGATATAGTATTCATTATCGCTGTTGTTGACCATTGTCAGCAAAAGATACGGCCCACCGCTGTATGATGTTTCATAAACAATTCCGAGAAGTTCAACATCAATTTTATACTCAGCAAGATAAGGCATTATATCCGAAACTGCATAGTAAGGTTTGATGTCAACAGGTGCAGAAACGGGTATATATTGCGTGACACCTGTGTATAACTCAGGTTGCTTTGCTGAACTGTCGGGATTTCTCGGCGGTTTAGTCTGAGGTATGAAATCATCGGGCAAATCAGGTGCGGCTGTTGTACTTTCTATTGCTTCAGACTGCTTTTTATAGAATATTTCTGCTATTGTTCTGCAAAGAACTTCATTGTTTGTTCCATAAAGGCGTTTACTGTAATCTGCTGTTACAACCGTATCTGCCGAAACAACAATTATTGAGTGCATTCCCGAATCAGCTTTAATCTGAACACAAAAAACCTCATCATAAAGAATTTCTCTGTCGGGTTCATATTTTTGATTAAAAGTCGTCTGGTTATATGCGTTCGCAATCGCTTCAATATCTTCTTCCGATAACGCGTAATTTGTCGTATTTGAATAGCCCTGAGCTATCCAACCGCTGATGGGTGCGATTATTTTTTCAGTTATTTCGGTGTAGAAACCGTCCGAAATATTATCATAATCAAGAGTTGATTTTTTATTATATGTTTTATTACTTTTAACACTGAATTTTATCGAAGCATTTGTTTTTTCACCGAAAGGAGTTTCAATGTTAATGTCAATAAAATAATCTTTGTCTTTTTCAAGCTTATCGAGATACGGTGCAAGTTCATAAATGCACAGACACTCTTTTCCTGAACCGCCTTCGATAAGATACATTGAATTTTCGTGATATTTGCCGTCTTTTCTTTTAAGTATTTCGCCTTCCGCTTCGCTCCCTTTTGAAAGCACACGCACGTTAAAATCGCTGTCAATTCTGTAATATGGAATCTGAACGGTGTTTGCAACGGTCAGATTACTTGATGTTTCCATAAGCACAACCGGTGAACCGAGATATTCAACAATTTCAAAACCAACAGTATTGAGCTTATTCAGAGAATCAGGTCCGATGATCTCAGCGTTTTTTATGTTGTATTTTCCGCCGTATGCATTATTAAGTTTTTCTTCTGCATTTTCGGCAATTTCCTGCCAGATTATTTCGGTATATTCCGCTTCGTCGCCCATATCAACGGGAGTTTCATCAGGTAAACCTTCAATATGCACAACATTCATATTTTTATCAAAATGAACCTCTGCCTTAACGGGAGCGATAAATCCGTCTTCGGTAAGGAAATATCCCGATTCAACAGCGTTATTTACACGATGAGTGAAACTTTCAATTTTCTTTTCGGTTGTGCCGTTAAGATAACTCGAATAGCTGAAATCAAAATGTGCATTTTGTATCCAGCAATATGCTTTGTTATCGGTTGTTACAGTAATAATCTCTGCGGCGGCAACTTTGTCAGGAATGTTTTTCTCGATATGTGTTTCAATTTTCTTTTCAAGTTCGTCATATTCGTCATTTTTTGCATTTGCGTTTGTAAGGCAAACTGCAGCAACGGCAACGCACGCAAAAATACATAAAATTATAACGGCAATTTTTGATTTTTTAAATTTTAGAATGTTAACTATTCTTTCTTCAACAACATTTTCGCCGAATGAAAGGGGAGCCGATGCTGCAAATTTACGGCTTGAACCAACCATAACAAGTGTGAATCCGTAGTTTTTCTTATCTTCTTCACTCATATTTTTCAGAACTTTTTCATCACAGCTCATTTCCATATCACGAATCATAAGACTGTATGCAAT
>JAXJVE010000094.1:0-3769 GCA_036308705.1 Acutalibacteraceae bacterium | reverse complement strand
GTTGTTGACGCAGGTAACGGTGTCGGCGGTTTCTATGCAAAAGATGTTCTTGAGGTACTCGGTGCGGATATCTCGGGCAGTGTTTATCTTGAGCCTGACGGCAACTTCCCCAACCACGCACCCAACCCCGAAAACGCTCAGGCTATGGAATGTGTTTCAAAAGCAACTGCAGATGCAAATGCAGATTTCGGTGTTATATTCGATACGGACGTTGACAGAGCAGCTTGTGTTGGCAAAGGCGGATTTGAAATAAACCGCAACAGACTCGTTGCTCTCGCTTCAAAAATCGCACTTACCAACTGCGAAGGCGGTACAATTGTTACGGACAGCGTAACATCAGACGGACTTGCCGAGTTTATTGCCGAAAACGGCGGCAAGCACCTCAGATTCAAAAGAGGTTACAGAAACGTTATCAACAAACAGATTGAACTTTGCAAAAACGGTATCCCCTGCCCCCTTGCAATGGAAACTTCGGGGCACGCCGCGTTTGCCGATAACTATTTTCTTGACGACGGTGCATACCTGATAATAAAGCTTATTATTGAAGCTGCCGCACTTTCAAAGCAAGGCAAAACCCTTGAAGGTCTTATTGAAAATCTTCGTGAGGCAAAAGAAGAAAAAGAGCTTCGTTTCAGAATTCTTTGTGATGATTTCAGACCAGAAGGCGAAAAAATCATTGAACTTTTTAAAAACGAAGCAAAAGTCAATGCGGATTTCACGGTCTGCAACGATAACCACGAAGGTATAAGAATAAATTCCGCAAACGGAAACGGCTGGTTTCTTATTCGCATGAGCGTTCACGACCCGATAATCGTGCTTAACTCAGAAAGCGACTCGTACGGCGGAATTATGAAAATGTGCAAAACGGTTTATGACGTTATATCAAAGGCTGAAAACATTGACAGACTTGATATTTCATCGTTGACCGATTATATTAAGGAGGAATAAAAATGATTGACAAAATTATTCAAGCGTTTTTTGCGGTTGTCACCGCAATCCTGACGTTGTTTTACACTCCGTCACCCGTTATGAATGTAAACCCCGTCAATCTGCCTGAAGAAACAAA
Source organism: Acutalibacteraceae bacterium (assembly GCA_036308705.1). Taxonomy (GTDB): domain Bacteria; phylum Bacillota; class Clostridia; order Oscillospirales; family Acutalibacteraceae; genus CAG-177. Next base: position 2,703 of record JAXJVE010000094.1, on the reverse strand, counting down.
AACTCAGGATATCACCGTTATGACGTATAACGTTTATTATGCGGGAAGCGGCGAAAAGGCAAAAGAGCTGCGTGCTCCGAATGTTGTGCAGAATATCCGCAGATATATGCCTGATTCATTCGGTCTTCAGGAAGCAACGGAATACTGGATTGAAACAACGCTTGAGATGATGCCCGAATACGCTTATATAGGCGTTGGCAGAGATGCCGACGGCGGCGGTGAAGCAAGCCCCATATTCTATAAAAAAGATAAATACGAACTTCTTGATTCGGGTACGTTCTGGCTTTCAAAAACACCGAACAAACCTTCAAGAGCCTGGGATGCAATGTTCAACAGAGTGTGTACATACGCAGTGCTCAGAGATGTTGAAACAGGCTTTATTTACGCTCATTTCAATGCTCATTTTGACCATATGGGCGTTATCGCAAGGCTTGAATCGGTATCGGTTGTTGCCGATAAAATTTCAAGAATATGCCAGAATTTCCCCGTTGTGTTTACGGGCGACCTCAACGACTATGAAGGCGGCGATATGTACGGCAGAGTGCTTGAGGCAGGATTCAAAGATACAAAATACCTTGCCGATAAATCCGATGACAAACCCACGTTCCACGGCTATTCCGAGCTTGTTGAAAAAGATAAGCCCATCGACTTTATTTTTGTTAACGCAATGATAAAATCGGTTGAAAGCTATACGGTTGATACCACTCTTTACAACGGCATATACGCATCTGACCATCATCCCGTTATTTCACAGTTTACACTTTATAACTAAAGGAGATTTATTATGTATTTCAAAGCAATGCAGGCAGTTGTTGCCTTCTTCATTTCACTTATCACAATGATATTCCCCCAGACTCCCGCAGAGTCAATCAAGCCCACACTCCCCCTCGCAAACGTAAACCCCAATCCCATTGCTGAATCTGTTAAAACTCAGGATTTCAAAATCATCAGCTACAACCTCAAAATCAGCGGCGACGGTCTGAGAGCTGTTGAAAAGAGAATGCCCTACATAGTTGAAACCATTGAAGAAAACGCTCCCGATTCATTCGGCGTACAGGAAGCAGACAAGGGCTGGGTTGAAGGTCTTGCAGAAAACCTTCCCGACTATGCTCACGTTGAAAAATACAGAGATGACGGTATTGAAAAAGGCGAATCAAGTGCAATCTTCTATCTCAAAGATAAGTATGAACTTGTTGAATCAGGTCATTTCTGGCTTTCAAGAACACCCGATGTGCCCTCAAAGGATTGGGATGCAGGTCATTACAGAATAACAACTTATGTAATTCTCAAAGACAAAACAACAGGCTTTGTTTATGCACATTTCAACACTCATCTTGATAATGCAAGTGCCGTTGCAAGAGCAGAATCAGTTGCTGTTATCACAACAAAAATTGCAAAAATCGCACCCGATATCCCCGTTGTATTAACAGGCGATTTCAACTTCCCCGAAGGTTCTGATAACTACAACAACGTTCTTGCCTGCGGACTTAAAGACAGCAAATATATGGCTGCAGAATACGATGACCACGCAACATATCACGGCTATCACGTTGTTATGCCCGAGGTTGAACCCATTGACTTCCTTTTTGTAAACGGCTACTGCTCATCGGTTAAATCAAGCAAAATCGACTCTGATTTTGTTCATCACATTCTTGCTTCAGACCACTTCCCCCTCATCGTTGAACTTACTCTTTTTAACGGAGGCGTAAACTGATGTACCGTGTAATGTCATTCAATCTGCTTTGTGCAGGCAGAGCGTTAAGAACCTGGAGAAAAAGAGTACCCAAGGTTATTTCAATTATAAAAGAAGTTAACCCCGATTCATTCGGTGTACAGGAAGCTCATTGGGGCTGGATGAAAAAGCTCTGCCGCTATCTTCCCGAATATGCTTATGTAGGGGTAGGCAGAGAAGACGGCAAAAAAGACGGCGAGTTTTCAGCTGTATTCTATAAAAAGAACAAGTTCACCGCAAGCGACAGCGGTAATTTCTGGATTTCGGAAACACCCGAAAAGCCCTCAAAGGGCTGGGATTCCGCTTGCACAAGAATTGCTACCTATGTGAAACTTACCGATAACGAAACAGGTAAATCATATTTTCATTTCAACACTCATCTTGACCACGTTGGCAGAGTTGCACAGATTAACGGTGCAAAAATGATTCAGGAAAAGGCGGCTTCATTCGGCGGCGTACCTGTTGTATGCACAGGTGATTTCAACGTATATCAGGATTCAGACTGCTACAACACAATGATAAGCGGCAATATGAAAGATGCAAGAAAGCTTGCACCCGATACCGATGAATGTTATACATTCCACGGTTTCAGACCCAATGAAATTCAGGAAAGAATTGACTTTGTTTTTGTTGACGAAGCAACTGTTAAACCTGTTAACTTCAAAGTTGTGAATAAACTCGTTGACGGAGATTTCTATTCAGACCACAACGCTGTTTATTCTGATATTGAACTGATATAAAGCAAAAAGCAGAGAGCCTAAAGGGCGACATTTCGTAAGGAATTTAAGCCTTAAAAAGGCTATTTTGGCATATAACTGCGTTAAAAATGCTCGAAATCCGTCAAGGATTTCTGCTCTTTTTGCCTTGTTTATATCCAAACTATCTCTTTTTAAGGTGCAAAGCAGTTTTTATCAGGTTATTTTTCGTTCAGACAAAATAACAAAAATCCCGCAATACTTGATGTATTGCGG
>JAXJVE010000093.1:0-3166 GCA_036308705.1 Acutalibacteraceae bacterium | reverse complement strand
GATATCAAATACGTTATCGCTCCCAGACGCCCCGGTGACATTGCGACCTGCTATTCAGACCCCTCAAAGGCAAAGGCAGAGCTTAACTGGGAAGCAACAAGAGGTATTGACGAAATGTGCGAAGATTCATGGCGTTGGCAGTCACAGAATCCCAACGGATACGAGGTCTGATATGCAGAATTATATCTGGGATTTTGACGGTATGCTTTTCGACAGCTACCCTCACATAACCTCAGCATTCCTCAAAGCTCTTGCAGAGCACGGCAAAGAGGCTGATTACGATGAGGCAAAGGCTCTTCTCGAAATCACCTACGGCACTGCTTATGAGCATTATGAGGTGACCGAGGAAGAAAAAGAAGCATTCCGCAACCACGAACATAATTATAATCTCCGCCCCATTGCACTCCCCTTTGTGAACACATATAAAACTCTCGAAACGCTTTTCAACAACGGCAAAAAGCACTTTTTATATACTCACAGAGGCAAGGATTCCTCTCAGCATTATCTTGAAGAACACGGTCTTGCAAAATTCTTTACGGGTTTTGTTGATTCGTCAATGAATTTTGCACTCAAGCCCGCACCCGATGCGGTGAACTGGATTTGCGAAACTTATAATCTCGATAAAAGCGAAACAATTATGATCGGCGACAGAGAGATTGACGTTCTTTCAGGCAAAAATGCGGGCACATACGGTTGCCTTTTCACTAAAAAAGACGGAGTTGACTCCGCCGCAGACTATATCGTAAAAGACATTATCGAAGTTCTTGATATTAAATAAACGGAGGCTCTTATGAAAGCTGTTATCACTGTTATCGGCAAGGATATGGTTGGTATTCTTGCAAAAATTTCAACTGAATGCTGCAACCACAACATCAACGTTCTTGAAGTTACTCAGTCAATTCTTCAGGATATGTTTGCAATGATTATGATGGTTGATATTTCAAAATCAGACATTCCTTTCACCGAGTTTTCCGATATGCTCGGCAAAACAGGTGAGGAAATGGGTCTTTCAATTCACGCAATGCACGAAGATATTTTCAACGCTATGCACACAATATGAGGTGACACAATGCTTAACGCAAGAGATATTCTTGAAACTATAACAATGATTCAGGACGAACATCTCGATGTCCGTACAATCACAATGGGAATTTCGCTTCTCGACTGCTGTCACAGTGATATTGATATTATGTGTGACCGTGTATATGATAAAATCACCCGCTATGCCAAAGATCTGGTAAAAACAGGCGAGCAGATTGAGAAGGAATTCGGTATTCCCATTATCAACAAAAGAATTTCGGTTACTCCCGCAGCGATGATTCTCGCTTCCTGCGAAAAAAAAGATGCAGTCAAACTTGCAAAAACGCTTGAGAGAGCTGCAGTTACCTGCGGCGTTAACTTCCTTGGCGGTTTTTCGGCACTCGTTCAGAAGGGCTTCGGCCCCGGTGATAAGGAGCTTATCGAAGCAATCCCCGAAGCACTCAGCGTGACCGACCACATCTGCTCATCTGTCAACATCGGCTCAACAAAAGCGGGTATCAATATGGATGCCGTTGCTATGATGGGTAAGGTTGTAAGGCAGAGTGCAGAGCTTACCGCAGACAGAGATTGCATCGGCCCCGCAAAGCTCGTTGTATTCTGCAACGCACCCGAAGATAACCCGTTTATGGCTGGTGCTTTCCACGGTGCGGGCGAGCCTGACTGCGTTATCAACGTTGGTGTTTCAGGCCCCGGCGTTGTAAGAGCGGCACTTGCAAAAGCGGGTGACTGCGACCTTACAGCCGTTGCAGACCTTATAAAGAAAACTGCATTCAAAATCACCCGTATGGGTCAGCTTGTTGCAAGCGAAGCTTCACGCAGACTCGGTGTACCTTTCGGCATTGTTGACCTTTCACTTGCACCCACTCCCGCAATCGGCGACTCGGTTGCATATATTCTTGAGGAAATGGGTCTTGAATGTTGCGGATGCCACGGCACAACTGCAGCCCTTGCTCTTCTCAACGATGCAGTTAAAAAAGGCGGTGTTATGGCGTCTTCTCACGTTGGCGGTCTTTCAGGTGCATTCATTCCCGTAACGGAAGATGCAGGTATGATTCACGCCGCAAGATGCGGTGCACTCAGCCTCAACAAGCTTGAAGCAATGACAGCTGTTTGCTCGGTTGGTCTTGATATGATTAACATTCCCGGCGATACACCCGCAGAGGTTATCTCTGCAATCATCGCAGACGAAGCGGCTATCGGTATGGTTAACTCAAAGACTACCGCAGTCAGAGTTATCCCCGCAATAGGCAAAAAGGTTGGCGATGAGCTCAGCTTCGGCGGTCTTCTCGGAAGCGGCCCCGTTATGCCTCTTTCAACCTACTCCCCCGCTAAATTCATTAACAGAGGCGGCAGAATTCCCGCTCCGATGCAGAGCCTTAAAAATTAAAACAAAGCAGAAAAACGGCTTGACACATAAGTGCCAAGCCGTTGATTTTTTTGTTTATCTTGCGTAGTCGCCAACCATCATCATATAGTTACCGATTTCTGCGCCGAATTCAGGTGCGCCGTCCATAATGAGCTTACCTGTCTTTGTAAATTCGAGCATATCTGCAGTACCCATAAGAATACCGAGTGCACTGTCAAGGCTGTCAAATCTCATTGTGAAGAAGGGAAGAGCACGCTTATAAACGCCTCTGCCTGCCTTTGACTTACCTGCCTTGATACGGATATATGCCGAAATATCGGGATAATCGTTAACTGCCCATGCATAAACTCTGTCGGGGCTCTTGAGAGTCCAGTTGTGAATCTGCTCGTGACCCTGCTTGTTGAGTGTGCTGATACCGCTTGAAAGCAGGTAGAAATAGCACTTAACAAGGAGCTTTTTATCTTCCTCTGCCTCGGGAGCTTCTGTAGCGGTAAGCATTGATGACATTTTGAGAAGAGTCATCATAAACGCTGCAAAAACGCCGGGTTTCTTTGCTATACCCTTCATTTTGGGAAGAGTTGAGGGACCGATTTTTCCTTTGAAGAATGCGTTCATTGTTTCAATGCTCTTGAATTCAAGTTCAACATGAGCATTGGTTGCAACCTTATCGGTGTGGCAAAGCCATTCGCCGTTGTTAACAACATAGTGTGTTGAAAACTTGCCGTCGGGTGCATCGGGATCCTTTGCACTGACCTGACT
>JAXJVE010000092.1:0-17708 GCA_036308705.1 Acutalibacteraceae bacterium | reverse complement strand
GTTTTATTGTGTCCATAGCAAAAAAGAAACGGTCACAAATAATAAATGCGATAACACAAACAACAACATTACCCAGAACTCCGCCTACCGCACCTTCAACCGATTTTTTGGGGCTGATTTTCGGAGCAAGTTTATGCTTGCCGAATTTTCTGCCTACAAAGTATGCAAATGTATCGCTTATCCATGCGCTGAACATCGCAAAAAGGATAAGGAATACACTGTGTGAACGCTGGAATGATTCGGGATAATCAACGCAAAGATTTCTGACTGTAAAAATTGTTGAAAGCGATGCGGGGATAATAAGCGAACCGAAAATTGAAAAAGCAACGTGCTCAAACTTGGTTTTTTCATAAAACTTAAGCATTACAGCAAGCAATCCGATAATATAAACCGTAAGAATAACCGAAGCGGACACGGGAATATACTGTTGGAGGTTGAAATCAACAAAAATAGGATACGCAACCGCCATTATCATAGATGCAGCTGTAAGAACCTTGTTTTTGCATCTTGATACACGCATTATTTCATAAGCCGCAATTGCACCTATAATGCTTATGGGAATGCTGAGAGTTCCCTGATAACCAAGGCCGGTAAACACTACAAGCATTACAGCAAAAAGTGCACAGCTTACACCTGTTATTATTCTGACTTTCATAACTTTCACTCACAATCAAAAATATTAAACAGCTCCAAAACGTCTGTTTCTCTTTGCAAAATCTATAATCGCCTTATCAAGATCGTCTGATGTAAAATCGGGCCAGAGTATATCCGAAAACCAGAATTCGGAATATGCAGCCTGCCAGATAAGGAAATTTGAAAGACGGTATTCGCCGCTCGGTCTTATGATAAGATCGGGGTCAGGCTGACCTGCGGTATAAAGATTGCCGTCTATTTCTTTCAAATTAATATCGTTTGCTTTAATTTCTCCCGCTTCAACTTTTTTTGCAATTTCTTTCACTGCGTGGAGAATTTCATCTCTGCCGCCGTAATTAACAGCAAGATTTATTGTTGTTTTACATTCATAGTCCGAGCGTTTTTCAAGCTCGTTCATAAGGGTTGCAATATCTTCAGGAAGTTCACTTCTGTTGCCGATATATCTTATGCGCATACCCTTTTTCTTGTTTTCTTCTTCTTTTTCTTGTGCTTCAAAAAGATAATCTCTGAAAAGATCCATTATTGCGGAAACTTCGTCGGGAGGACGTTTCCAATTTTCGGTTGAAAAAGCATAGAATGTAAGATATTCTATTCCGATTTCACAAGCATATTCGCAGATTTGCTTAAAAATCTTTGCACCCTGCTTATGACCTTCGCTTCTTTTAAGACCTCTTTGCCTCGCCCATCTGCCGTTGCCGTCCATAATAATACCTATGTGACGCGGTACGGAAATATTTGCGAGCTCATCTTTTGTCATTTCCAACCTCTCCTATAAAAACTGCGACAGCAGAAGACGGCATATCGCCGCCTTCTGCAATTATAATCAGATAGCCATTATTTCCTTTTCTTTTGCTTCAGCGAGTTTATCAATCTCTTTGATATACTTATCGGTAATATCCTGAAGCTTCTTTTCTGCAACCTTGAGGTCGTCTTCTGTAATTTCGGATGACTTCTCCATCTTCTTTACCTTATCAATGCAATCACGTCTGATTGAACGGACTGCAATTCTTGAATCTTCGGCAGTCTTCTTAACTTCTTTGCCGAGTTCCTTACGGCGTTCCTCTGTAAGCTGAGGGAATGTAAGGCGGATAACCTTACCGTCGTTCTGAGGATTGATACCTATATCAGATGTCTGAATAGCCTTTTCGATAGGTGCGAGTGTTGATGAATCCCAAGGCTGAATAACAAGAATTCTTGCCTCTGCAACCGAAATAGCTGCCATCTGGTTGATGGGTGTGGGTGTGCCGTAGTAGTCAACTCTGATTTTATCAAGAACCGATGCGTTTGCTCTGCCTGCTCTGATAGCTGCATAGTCCGAATTAAGAACGTTCACCGTTTTACCCATTTTTTCTTCTGCGAATGCAAAAACTGTCTGCATAATATTAGCCCTCCTTAACTATTGTTCCGATATTTTCGCCGACAACCGCTTTAAGAATGTTTTCGGGATTTTCAAGATTGAAAACAAGAATCGGAATATTATTGTCACGGCAAAGTGAAGCTGCCGTTGAATCCATTACCTTAAGGTCTTTTTCAAGAACCTCGCTTTGTGTTACAACATCATATTTGACAGCATCCGCAAACTTATTGGGATCCTTATCATAAACGCCGTCAACATTTGTTGCTTTAAAAATTATGTCCGCTCCGATTTCAGCTGCTCTGAGTGCCGCACAAGTATCCGTTGAGAAGAAGGGATTACCCGTACCGCAACCAAAAATAACAACCTTACCTTTTTCAAGGTGGCTGACTGCCTTATTCTTAACATAAGTTTCGGCAATCTGTGTCATTTCAATTGCACTCTGAACTCTTACTTCAACACCGTGCTGTTCAAGAGTATCTGCAAGAGCGAGCGAGTTCATAACCGTTGCAAGCATACCGATATGGTCAGCACGTGTTCTGTCCATATTACCGCCTGAACGGCCTCTCCAGAAGTTGCCGCCGCCAACTACAAGGCCAACTTCAACGCCGAGTTTTGAAACCTCGCTGACAACCGAACAGATTGAATTGATGGTGTCAAAATCAAATCCGTGACCCTTGCCGCCTGCAAGCACTTCGCCGCTGAGCTTGAGCAGAATTCTTTTATAAACCGGTTTCATAATATACACCGCCTTTTAATATATATATTCATCATATATTTTACTTTATTTAACGCAAAGTGTAAAGCATTATTTTGTAAATTATAAATTTTTTTACAATGTAATTGATATTATTTCACATTTAACCTCAAAAAACTTGCTTATATTCTTATTTTATTGTATAATAACAGGGTATAAATTCTTTTCAAGGAGATTAAGATGAGAAATCTTATTTTGAGGAACACACCCGATATTGCGGATATGTTTGAACTTCGCACAATCGAAAGTGCAAACGGACTCAATACCTATGAATTATTTTGTGAAAATAAAAAAATAGTCCTCTGCGGCGACTGTAAAATCAGCCAGGCAATGGCATACTATGAATATCTTAAGAAATACTGCGGTGTTAACATTTCACATTGCGGAAACAGAGATTTTTTTGTTGACTCTGCTCCCCTTTTTGAAGGCAAAATCACAAAGATTATCAAGCAGAAAAAACGTGCATTTATGAATTACTGCACCTTCGGATATTCCTTTGCATACTGGAAATGGGACAGATGGGAAAAAGAAATTGACTTTATGGCAATGAACGGCATCAATATGCCTCTTTCCGTTGTCGGCAGCGAAGCCGTATGGTATTACACTATGCGTGATCTGACTTACAGCGAAACAGGTGCACTCTCATTTCTTTCAGGCCCCGGCTTCTGGCCGTGGCAGCTTATGGGCAACATTACCGGTTATTTCAGCCTGACAGATGTTAAATACATCGAAAGCCGCCTTGAACTCGGCAAAAAGATAATTGAGCGTGAAGTTGAGCTTGGAATGACACCCATTCAGCAGGGATTCGCAGGCACAGTTCCGCCCACCCTCTCAAAGCTTTTCAAAAAACTTCGCTTAAGATTTGTTCCTTCGTGGTGCAACTTCCCGATTACATATCAGCTTGAGCCGACAGACCCCTTATTCAAAAAATTCGGCACAGCACTTCTTGAAAAACAGCGTCAGCTTTTTGGTGCATATCATTATTATGCCTGCGATCCGTTCCACGAAAACATTCCTTCCGTAAAAACCAAAGACTATCTCTGGAAGGTTGGCAGAGCTATTGATACAATGTATCAGGAATTTGATAAAGAATCTGTATGGGTTATGCAGAGCTGGTCACTGCGTGAGCAGATTGTAAAGGCTGTTCCCAAAGAAAGACTTCTTATTCTTGACCTTGACGGCAGCAAATATAAAGAAACTGAAAACTTCTGGGGCTATGATTTTATTCTCGGCAACATTCATAATTTTGGCGACAGAAACACCCTTCACGGCAGCATCAAAGCCCTTGCAGATAACGAATTTTCAACTCTTGAATGTGATAACTGCGTTGGTACGGGTCTTTTCCCCGAAGGCGTTTTTCAGAACCCTCTTTATTATGACCTTGCATTTCAGATGCTCACCGAAGACGGTGCCGTTGACCTTGACGAGTGGCTTCGCAACTACGCATACAGACGCTACGGCAGCAAAGAAAGATGCCTTGTTGATGCCATGATGCTTCTCAAAGAAAGCTGTTACAGTGAAAACTGCACAGGCAGAGAAACAGGTTCAATCATCTGTGCAAGACCCGGAACAGAGCTTTTACACACCGCCCCCAACGATGTGCGTGAGCTTCGCTACGATAACAAAACATTATATAAAGCCGCAGAACTTCTTCTCAGTGCAGAAAACGCAACAAAAGACGGCTATGCTTTTGATGCCTGCGACCTTGTAAGACAGGTTATGAGCAACTATGTTGCAAACCTTTATGACAAAGTAATGTACGGCTATGAAAACAAAGATGTTAACATTTTTGAACGCTCATCAAATGCTTTTCTTAAAATATGCACGGAGCTTGATGAACTTCTTCAGACAAGACCGGAGCTCACACTTCACGAACATCTCAAAGAGGCAAACGAGCTTGCTCTCAACGATAAAGATAAAGAGAATTTTGAACTCAACCTGCTTGCACAGATTACCGTATGGGGCCCGATTTCAGACACGGTAAATTACGATTATGCGTGGAAAGAATGGGGCGGTATGATAAAAACTTATTATATCAAACGTTGGCAGAGCTTCTTTGAACTTCTTGCCTATGAATTCCCCAAACGTCGTTTATATTCAACAACAACCAAAAAGCAGCATTGTGAAAGAAACCTCTACAGAGGCAACCAATTCTATAAAAACTATGCTGATTTTGAGAAAAAATGGCTTTCAAATGCTGACCCTGAAGCACCAAGCAACGAAAATACGGTTGAAACCGCACGCAGAATGCTTGAAAAATACAAACGAGCAATACTTGAAGATTGATAAAAGAGGCTGTTTTTACAGCCTCTTTTTTTTATGCGAATGTTTACCGTGGCAAAGAATAAGCCCCCGACCGTATGGTCGGGGGCAATTGTTTGGGTTAATTCATCTTATTCAGATTATGCTGCAGCAACGGGGCTGTGTGCATCCTGGTTGATTTCGCTGTCCTGAACAAGTGAGTAGTGGTTAACGATAGCCTGAACGTCTTCTGCGTCAACGCCACCGTCGTGAGTAACGTCAGCTGCTTCGTACTTAGCTTCACCCATGATTGATGCAGTGTTTTCGCCTCTTGCAATGTAGAGGTTAAGAGCTGCTGCGTCAGTACCGTCAACACGGGTATCACCGTTGATATCACCGTAAAGGATAGCAAAGTATCTGAATCTGAGGAAGTTCTGGTAACGGCCGTCGATTCTTGCGTCTGTACCTGAACCACGAGCTGAGTTTGTTCTTGTAACAGTTGAAGTTAAGCCGTCAACTGTCATACCTGTAACCTTAAGGCCGAGCATCTCAAGAACTGAACCGATTTCAAGAGTACCGTCACCAAAGCCTACGCCTTCTTCAAGACCATAGATGTGTGAGTACTGAATCTGGTTTTCATACTTGGTATCCTGAATCTTAACGTCGCTTTCAGCTTCGGGATCGAAAAGAACGCCGGGCTTCTTGTTATAGGTAAGGTTCTGGATTGCCTGGTTAAGAAGAGCTGCTGCTGAGTCGATATCTGACTGAACTTCTGAGTCCCAAGCAGCCTTACTGTTCTTGTTAAGGTCATAAACTGTATCGGGATTATCAAGGTTATCGGTGTATACATAAGCATCCTTAAGAGCTGTTTCAAGTTCTGTAAGACCTGATGCAATACCGAAATCGGGATCGTTGATGTAGGGATCGTTAAGAATTTCTTCTGCAACTGCTACATAGTTATCAATCTGAGCCCAATCAGCAAAGCCTGTGAATTCAACAAGCTTCTGCCATGCTGAAAGAAGACCTTTATAAGCTGCTGTAACCATTGACTGAGTAATACCGAGTGAAAGGATGTTTGCGTCTGCACAAGCATCATAAAGTGAGTTAGCGTAGTCGTATGCATCGCGGAATTCAAGATATGATGAGGTTGTGAATGCCTTTGATTCTATATTCTTACCTGTAGCTTCGTCCTTCTTGAATACTACGTTACGCTTTCTTGTCTGGCTATCCTTATAGTCGTTTGCGGTGAGATCGAGAACCCACTTAAGAATTGTTGTATCAGCTGTTGTCTTTCTGCCGTCTTCAGCTTTTTCAACTCTCCATGAAACTTCGTCGATTTCGTCGTAAAGTCTGATACGGTTAGCATAGAGATTATTGATGTAAGCCATATAAGCGTTATGCTGAGCAATTCTGATTTCTTCAGCATAAGTCTGGCCGCCTGTGATGCTCTTCTTTGAGTAGTCGGCAACTGTCTTTGTGTTGAGTTCGGGGTTAGTTGTAACGCCTGTTTCACCAAATGTTGAACCGTCTGTGAAGAGAGCGAATGCGGGACGGGTAACTGTATATGTCTTTGTGCCGTCTTCTGCAGTTTCAATTTCAAATGTACAGCCCATCTGAGCAGCTTTTGTAGCGATAGTATCACGCTGAAGCTGGGTCATATTATCCCACTGAAGTGAACCTGTGTAGTTACCGTCACCGTCACGGGTAATATCGAATTCAACTGTGCCGAGCCAGAGTCTTACAATTGATTCTGTATCTTCGTCCGAAAGAACTACGTTGTTTTCGGGATCTGAAGCATATTCAAGAGCAAGTGCGAGCTGTTCAAAGTTATCAGGAGTGAATGATGATGTGTTATATTCTGTGATAACTGCACCTGTTGACTGGTCGATGAAACCTGTCTTGAGTCTTGCCTCTGTTGTTGTACCTGCGTTGATATCGTAGTAAGTGAAGTTGTTTGCGTTTGTTGTGTAGTAAGGATACATTACAGTGTTGCCGGGGATGCTGGGATCGCCGTCAACGGGGAAGCCGGGGTCTGTTACATTACCGTCAGCATCTGTTGTCTCTGCAACATAGTCGCCGTCTGTATCTGACTTAACGCTTCGACCGTCACCGTTTCTGTCGTAAAGGTCCTGCTGTCTGAGCTTTGATTCGATATCGAACATAAACCACTCGCCGTAAGCGTTTACAAGGTCATTTTCAATAAAGCTGTGATATGTGCTTACATAATCGCGGCTTGACTGAACAGCTTCTTTGTGGTTTCTGTAAAGGAAGCCTGACTTACCGAAGTCTTCGTCATCGAAGAAATAGTAGTCATCATCAAAGCTTACAAAGGGATCAGCCTTTGTTCTGTAAGTAACCTGTGAGAATCTGAAGTCTGAATACTTTGTATATTCGCCGCCATCATCAGTTGCGGGAGTACCTGTTGCTGATGTGAGGTATGAAATATTAGTATAAATAGTATAGGTATAAACCTGCTCGCCGTTTTCATCAAATTCGCCTTCAACGGGAACTGAGTGGATATATGCCTTTGAAAGCTTCTTGAGAACTTCGTTTGCTTCTTCACGGGATGCATAAGTGCCGAAGATTGTACCGTTATGGAGAATGATATCAGTATGAACACCGTCAGCATTCTTAACAGCCATGGGCTTTTCATCGCCTGTTGCAAGAGCTGCTTCTGCGTCTTCAATGTTATCATATGTTACCATAGCAACTGCATTGCGGTTATCATAAAGCTCTTCCAAATACTCTTCAAGAATAGCAATCTTATATTTGTTGAGGTTTGTGATACCGGTGGGAAGGAAGCCGTCTTCGGTATGTGATTTGATGTATGTGCTTGAAACGATGAGAGGAAGTACTGTTGAAAGAATAGGTGTTTTATATCTGTTGAGAAGTGTAAGAAGGTTCGAAACGAGCATGGGAAGCGATGCACTTGAACCTGAGCAATCAAGAAGACCTGCAAGAGTTGAAAGTGTTGTTACGTTGTTCTGCATAACAGCACCCTGTCTGCCTGATGTCTGACCGCTTGAGATAAGAACCGCATTATCGTTGAAGATAAGTGATGTTACACGGTCAATGATATTGATGATAACCTTGAGAGCTGAGTTGTTAAGCTCTGCATTTGAATCTGTGTTAACCTGGAAAAGACCGAGGATACCCTGGATATCAAAGTTAACAAGGTTACCGAGAAGCCATTCGTTAACAAACTGTGCAGAACCATTGATTGAGGGAAGCCATGTTGTGGGAAGAAGCTTGAAGAGTGTGTTGTCGATGAAATCATAAACAACGTCCCAGTTAGCTGTTTCCTTAATGGTTCTTGATGTGTAGTCGCTGTAAACTGAGTTAACGAGAGTGGTCATTGCTGCTGCAAAGATAGGAGCGTTTGTTGAAGCCATATTCTTACCAACAAACTGAGTTGTGCCGTTTGCCTGCTTTTCGGGTTCACCGATGAATGCGGGGAGATACTGGTTAGCAGCCCAGATGAGGAATTCGCCTGCGAACTGCTCAAGGGTTGTATCTGTTGTGAACTTTTCGATATCTGAGTCGAAATGGAAAACAGCGTTAAGGCTCTTTGCAAGGAATGAGATAACGATATCAAGAGCTGCCTTAGGGATTTCGATGTTTGCTGTACCTGCGGGGTTGCCGTTCTGATCCTTGATTGTGATAACCTTTGAAATTGAGTAACGAAGGATTTCTATTTCTTCGCCGTTAACAGTGGTAATCTTATCATCAATGGGAGCAACTTCGCCTTCAAGCATTGCATGGTAAGCATCAAGACGTGCATAGTAGTTGTTTTCGGGAACGATGGGAGCTGCAAGAGCTGCAACACCGTATGCAAGAACTGAAGGGATATCTGTTGTCCACTCAGGGAAGTAACAACCGTCGATGAAATCGTTAAGAGCAAGCTTGATGATGTTTGCAAATACCATCTTGGTTGTGATTACGTAGTTGGGTCTGACAAGTGAGGGGTTCATATAACGTTCGCCCTCTGCGTCAGTTGTGTTAACAGGAGCTTTATCGTCGAGATAGCAGTATGCTGTGGGAGTTGTTGCACCGTTAGCATCTGTAACGAACTCTGTGGGGTAAATAACTTCGTTTGTTTCAAAGGTAACGTATGTCTGAGTAACCTTTGTTTCCTCAAGTGATGTTACAAGCTCATAGTTTTCATCAATATACCATGAAACGTTGAGTTCATCGGGAGTATAAGCAAGGTGAGCTGAGCTTGAGAAAAGACCGAGTGAGGGAAGAAGGTTGATAAGAAGACGGGCAACGTCATTAAGGAGTGACATAAAGTTATCCTGAATGTGGATGCCGTAGTAGTCGATAAGAATGAAAGTATCGAGAGCTGACTGAATATTCTCTTCAGGCTTACCAACAAGGAGCCAGTCGAGAAGAGCATCAATCTTGTAAACAGGATATGTATTCTGCTGCTCTGTATACTCGGGAACGGGAGCACCGTTATCTACGAAGAGGCCTTCAACGATACCAACGATCATTGTGAAGGTCTGGTCTGTAAGAACTGCGGGGTCACCGTAGGGGAACTGCTCTGTAATTTCAACGCCGAGGAGGTCGTAAAGAAGATCTGTAAGAATGTCTTTAAGCATACCGCCGAAGAGGCCGTTGATTACGTTGTTAACAAGCTGATAGAAGCTCTGACCGGTAATTGATGCACCGCCTTCAAATCTGCCTACAGCAGGCATAAGGCCTTCAGCGTTGGGGCCGAGGATTGAGTTAGCACCGTCACCGTATACGGGGTGAGTGAGTTCGGGGTCAGTCTGAGTACCGTCACCTGTACCGGTGATGATAGCCATATCGATAAGATGCTGAACCCAATCATCGATTGTTGAACCGTCTTCGGGAGCTTTTGTTGCAGTACTGTCAACAAGGAGGTTATAAAGAAGGTCTTTGATAAGCTTGTTACCGTTGATTTTGTTATCCTGAATGGGATTTTCAACGGGAAGAGCATCGCCGATCATATCACCAAGAAGACCCGAAAGAAGTGAACCGAATGAGCAGTCGCCTGAAAGAAGGCCTGCGATAAGGTTCTTCTGCTCTGAAATCCAGAGAATAAGCATTTCAAGAACCTGAACGTCTGAAACGTTTGCTCTGGTAACAGTGTAGTTAAGGCTGCCTCGTACAAGACCCTTTTCTTTATCGAGCAAGTCGCCGAAAAGACCGAGTGCTTCAGCTGCTGATGAAATCCAGTTTTCATCAAGACAGGTAAGAAGACCGTAAAGTGACTTAATAAGTGAGTCAACTGAACGGATGTCGATAGCACCCTGACCTGTTTCGTCGATAGCGCCAACATCTTCAAGATACTTATCGGCATTGAGAAGCATGTTTGATGTGAAAATGTTGATACCGATATCAACAAGGTCATTCAACTCATCGCAGTTAAGCGCGATACCTGTACCGACAAGGATACCGTCGAGTGTATCAAGCAACCATGATGCACCCTTGGCATAGCTGAAGTAGTACTTCTGATTCTGTGTTTCGATAGGCTCGTGCCAGCTTTCACCTTCGAGGTAAGCATAAGAAGGAATGCTTGCCGCTGCGAAAAGCATTAACGCTGAGAGCAATACAGCCAGAAGTCGTTTTGCTTTTTTCATATTTTTGCACCTCCATAAAATATCAACGCTTTCGCGCCGAAGCCTCTGCAAATTAAGGCTTCTTGTGTAGAGCATATACTAATGCCCTTAGTTTACAGTTATTAATTTATAAAGAAGATGTTGCATTCTCCGTATGAGAAATTTAATTTTTTGTAAATAAATTATGAACAAATTATTAACAATACGGTTTTTTGTGCAGATTTAATAAACAGTTTTTGGATTGGTTGTGCAATATAAACAAGTATTTTTAAGGGAATTTTTGGCAATAAAAATCCCACCCCGTTTTCGCTTTGCTCTCACAAAGCGGTTCAGGGGTGGAATAAAAGGGTCTGAATTACTCTTCAATCAGCTCTCTGATATCGGAAATAACGGTGGCTTTTGCGGCATAAAGCCGTTCTCTGTTTTCGTGTCCGCTTGTCAGAAGAACGCAATCTGCACCGAGTTTTTCTGCCATATCGGCATCGTGCTCAATATCGCCGATAACGAGCACACGGCGTTCTCCCCCGCTGTTTTTAAGATAATTTTCTGCTCTTTCTATCTTTGAACCCGCATAAAAATCATCAGCACCGAGAACAGCATCAAATCGGTCAAATATGCCGTATTTTGTTGTATTTTGCACAAGTTGATTATTGTTTGATGATGAGATTATAACTTGTTTTGCACCGCATTTTTCAAAATAATCAATAACTTCAACCACGCCGTCGGTCAATTTACAGTCACCAAGATGCCTCAGATAACCTTCATTATATTGTTTTATAATTACTTCATAATCCTCATTCTGCATATCAAAGGCTTTCTCATAAAAGCCGATAATCGGCACACTTATACATTCTCTGTAAAAGTCAATATCCATAGGCGGCTTGCCTCTGAGTGCAAGCATATCGTTAACACTTGCAAGCGAAGCCGAAATATCGTTAAGCAGAGTACCGTTCCAGTCCCAGATAATATGAGTATACTTTACCATTTGAAAACCTCTTTGTGTTGTGATAGAATTAATACGGTGATTTTATGAATACATTTGAAAAAATATATGAAGCAGTAAAAAGAATACCCAAAGGCAAGGTTGCAAGCTACGGCACAGTCGCCGCTATGGCAGGTAACCCCCGATGGGCAAGAGTTGTTGGTTATGCACTCCACTCAAATCCCGAGCCGATAGCTATCCCCTGCCACAGAGTTGTGACAAAAGACGGCAGAGTATCGGTTGCATTTGCATTCGGTGGTGAAAATATGCAAAGACTGCTGCTGAGTGAAGAAGGAATTGAATTCCTTGAAAACGGGAATATAGATATGAAAAAATATGAATGGCTCGGAGATTAAGATGCGGGAATAATCAAGCCGTCATCAGCAATAACAACGCCCTGAGGCTCATAGCTCTGAACTCTGTCAAACAAAGCTCTTCTCTCCGATTCTTCCGTAAGAAGCCTTGTTTCGCAACCCTTTTGTTCAAGGGGTACGATGAGGGCTTCTGTTTTTAATTCGTTATCAATTCTGAGAGTAATAACACAGGAATCAAGGCTCTTGCTGTTGAACCAGAAATTACCCACGCTGTACACAATGGGTTTACCGTTATAGAATTCCATACCCTGAAGACAATGAGTATGACCGCCGATAACGGCATCAACACCCGCATCTATATATTCACGGGCAAAAGATTTCTGATTATCGTCAAGCTTTGTTGTGTTTTCTGTACCCCAATGCACATACGCTACAAGCACATCACACTGAGAATCCGCAACTTTGATTGCTTCAATGAAATCTGCAGTTTCATAAGTGCCCATAATACCCGGGGTTGTTTCGGTTGCAACGGGGGTAAAATACTTCTTTTCGGCACAGCTTGCGGCAATAATGCCCACTTTAACACCGTTAACAACAAAATAATAGCCCTCTGCAGCTTCACCGAGATTCATACCTGCACCTACACGGGGTATACCCGCTTCGTCAAGATATTTAAGGGTATCTTCAAAGCCTTCAATACCGTAGTCATAAACGTGATTATTGGCAAGTGAAACAATATCAACGCCCATATCCTTATATAGTGAAAGCCTTTCGGGATTCACCTGGAATGTCCATGTTTTACCGGGCAGGGGTGCACCTCTGCTGCCGAGCGAAAATTCGTTGTTAATAAGAAAAACATCCGATGATTTAAGATAATCAACCGTTGCGGTATCAATACAGTTAAGCACACCGCCTTTTTCATTTGCGTGCACCATAGGTCTGAAATCGGGGTCAAAAAGAATATCGCCTACAAACGAAACGGTAAAATCATCCTTACCGTTGAATCCGAAGTTGGAAATATTATCCGCATTGATGTTGCCTGTAAGTATATCACAGGTAACGTGATATGAATAACCTGTCAGGGTAAGCCAGGTGAGATCGGTATATGTTCCGTTTTCGATTGAAGAAATGAGTTCACGTACCATATCTTCGCCCATAGATTCGAGATATGCCGCAGTCATGGGTACACCTGTTTTCTCCGCAACAAGCTGTGCAGATGCGTCATAGTCAATAACATCGGTCTGAACATACGCATCAGTCACGGGAACATCAACTTCTGTTTTGCATGAACACAATGTACATATTAATAATGTTACAATTAATAGTATTGAATATATTTTTCTTTTCATTATATACCGCCCAATCTGTTTCGCAACTCGATAATTTCAACAAGTTCAAGGCTGACCGCTTTGAGATATTCAAGAATTTTTTCATCACGGATAAGATAGCGTGTTGATTTGCGTATTTCTTTTATAAATGACGCATCAATTTCTTTGTTTTCTCTCGCAAGCGGACACATCGATGCCCTCGGGTCATAAATAACTTTGATTTGAATTTTACCTTCATCCTCAATAACAAGCGGAAAAAGAGGAAAAATTCTGCAGGCAAGGGGTCTGTCTTCACGGTTACATTCACCTGAGCATATCACCATAGGATAACCGTAGTTTCCTTCGGTTTCGCAAACCTCAAAGCCTTCTTTATCTTTAAAAAGTTCTTCTTCATAAGGGAAGAGCCACATCCCCTGTTCATCACCTCTGCAGCAAAGTCCGTCACAGAGTCTGCCGCAATTATAAAATCCAAGGGGTGTTTTGTGGTATAAACGCTCATACGCTTCACGCAAAGCAGGATTTTTTATTTTATTCACAGTGTCAGCATCCTTTCAGCAAAAGCCTGAAGTGAAAAATCGCAAAGAGTTCTCGGATGAATGAGATATTTATTAAGCAAATTGCGGGCAACGGCCTTGTTTTCTTCGCTGTTATCATCAAGAATACTTGCCGATGACTTAATCAGCTCAAGGGCAATTTTTTGCTTCTCTGCCCAGGTTGAAAGTTCCGAAAACATAGGATTATCAACCGTTTCAAGATATCTGCAGCATTTTTCAAGTTTTGTAATATACTCAAAAAGTATTGCTTTTGCACCGTCGATATCGCCGTCAAAGTATTTTTGCTGTGCATCATTAAGACAAACATTCAGCATAGGTGAATTTTCAACTTTAAGGCACGAAGTGAGAAGATTATCCAAAAACGGCATAACGGTTTCTTTATCACCGCCGAGAATAATTTCACAGGCTTTATGCCACGATTCAAAACCGTTATATTCAACGGGATTCCAGAGATAATCGCAAACCGTAAGCAAAGGAATGCGGCTTGAAAGCGTGTATTCCATTGTGTTGGAAATTATACCTTCGGAATAACGGTACAAATCCTTTTCTCTGCCGTTGAGATAACCGATATGCATTTCGTTATACATCTCGGCATCGTTTACGGGGAAGTTATCCCAATAAAGCGGCTTTCGGTTTGTTGAATATTCAAAAATAACCGCTTCACGCACGCTGATTTCCTGAGAGCAGATATTCTTGCCTGTCCAGAAAAGTTTTATGCCGCCGGCAAGCCCTTTGCCGAGTTTTGAGATATAATATTCATCTCCGTTGCCGTGATACTGAAGCGGACAAACAGTCAGCTTACACTCGGGGCTGAGAGCTTTGAGACGGGCATAAAATTTGTTACAAAGATATATGTGAGCATTGACTGCATCGCCGTCAAAAGTGATTTTATCCTGCTCAAAATAGAGATTTTCGGGTATATCATCAACAAGCAAACCGAAATTTCGAATTCCGATGCTGTAAAGCTGTTCAGCTTTACTGATAAGCTTCTCGAAATCTTCTTCAGAAGAATATTGCATACTGAGTCCGGGAGCGATACAATAGTAAAAATCAACAAAATTTTTGTTGCATATTTCAAGCATTACCGAAAGCTCTGAAAGTTCTTTTCCGGGATATAATTCATCCCATTTATCCCTGTGATAAGGGTCATCTTTCGGGGCATAATAATGAGTGTTCATACCGTAAAAAGAGAGAAGTTCAATCATCATTTTGCGGTTTTCAAAACTCCACGGATTGCCATAAAACCCTTCTATATAGCCCCTTTCGGCAAACAGAGGATAGTCTTCGGCATTGCCGATGAAGAACTTTTTATCATTAATCATACCCTTGATTCTGCACAATGCCCTGAACAGACTTTTACGGCACGAAACAGTAACTGTTATATGCAATCCGTTGTCGCATTTTTTTGATGAAATAAAGTATTTTTCGTCAGTCACTCTGCAACATTCATCAATGTATTCGGTATCCTTGGTGTTCTTCTTTATAATATCTATGTAAAGTATATCAGCTTTACAGTTTTCGCCGTTATTTGTGCCGAGAATTTCCGAAGCATATTCGTTTTCAAAGCCGTTTATGAGCACATTCTGAGGTGTAAACTCAATCCATTCGCAAGCGTTCAGTTTTTGATATGAAGGATAAATCATAATGACTTTATCTCCTTGATATATTTCTTCACAAAGGCGGTGTTTATCTCATCCCCGCCGTCAACATTGCTGCTTGAAAATACTTCGGGAGTATATCCGTCAGCAACCATCATCTCAACTGCTCTCGCTTCAATGGCATTGAGAATTGCGGCACCCGCGGCGGTTGATGTGGGTGCAACATTTCTGCCGATTTCTTTTATTTCCATTGATGCGTCGCCGATACAACCGCAGTTATCAATAACAATATCACCGAGTTCATAAAGTTTTTTGCCGCTTGAATGTCTTGATTTACCCTGCACGGTATGTTCCATATTTGTAATAACAACGGTTTTTACGCTTTTTTCACGGGCAATTATTGCAAAATCAATCGCAACACCGTTTCTGCCTGAATTTGAAAAAAGGAAAAGTATATCTCCGCTTTTTATTGAATGTGTTTCAAAAAGAATATCCGCATAGCCTTCAAGTCTTTCAAGCTCTGTACTCTTTGAAGCACTTTCATGAAGCATAAGACCTGTTTCAAGAATGGGATTAACATTCACAAGACCGCCTGCACGGTAAAAAATCTCCTCGGCAAGCATATGGGAATGACCTGTTCCGAAGGTATGTATTCTTCCGCCGTTTTCAAGAGTATCCGCAACGGCACGGGCTGCGTTTTCTATATTCTCTGCCTGCTCGGTTGCAATGCGTGAAATTATTCTCTGAAGATTTTCAAAATACTCCGATGCTTTGGACATAATTATACCTCCGAAATCTTATTTATTTAATTTTACTATTTATCACATAAAATATCAAGTTTTTTGTAAAATAACTTTATTTTTATTATTTGGTATGTTATAATTTACTATATTTTTATGGAAGGTGTCCCCAAAATGAATCGACAAAGCGGCATATTAATGCACATTTCATCACTTTACGGTGACTATTCTATAGGCACATTCGGAAAAAGTGCCTTTGAATTTATAGATTTTATAAAGGACTGCGGTTTTTCCGTATGGCAGGTGTTACCGTTTACGGTTACGGATGAATACAATTCTCCCTATAAATCGTTTTCGGCATTCGGCGGAAATCCGTATTTTATCGACCCTGAAACTCTTTTTGATAACGGATTGATTTCAAAAGCAGACCTTGAAAGTGCAAAGCAGAATACACCGTATTCCTGTGAATTTGAACGTCTGGGCAAGGAGCGTATGGCTCTTCTGAGAAAAGCGTATCTGAATTTCAAAAATACGGATAAGGTTGACGAATTTATAAATAATCATCCCCGACTTGAGGCATTCTGCAGATTTATGACTCTGCGTGAGCAAAACGGCGGTAAGCCCTGGCAGGAATGGGAAATCAATGAAATAACAGATGCAGAAACTCTCGGAATGTGGAAATTTATTCAGTATGAATTCTTTACACAATGGGCAAAAATCAAGGAATATGCAAATTCAAAGGGCGTAAGCATAATCGGTGATATTCCCATTTATGTTTCTGATGACAGCTGCGATGTATGGGAAAACAAAAAGCTTTTTCAGGTTAACGAAGAAGGTTATCCTTCAAGAGTTGCGGGTGTACCTCCCGATTATTTTGCCGAGGACGGTCAGCTCTGGGGCAACCCTCTTTATGATTGGGATGAACTTAAAAAGACGGGCTACGGCTGGTGGAAAGAGAGAATCGACCACGCCCTGACAATGTTTGACGGGGTAAGAATCGACCATTTCAGAGCGATTGAAGCTTATTGGTCGGTTGACTCAAAAGAAACTACCGCCAAAAACGGCGTATGGGTAAAAGGCCCGGGCATTGAACTCGTGAACGCAATCAAAGATGGTCACGAAGATAAGCTTATAATTGCAGAAGACCTTGGTGATATAACAGATGAAGTGCGTGCACTCGTTGATGAAAGCGGATTCCCCGGAATGAGAGTTTTTCAGTTCGGTTTTCTTGACGACAGCGACAGTATTCATATGCCTCATAACTATATCAGAAACTCCGTTGCATATTCGGGTACACACGATAACAACACTCTTTTCAGCTTCCTTTGGGAAAGCGACGATGCAGTCAGAAACAGGGCACTTGATTACTGCGGATTTTCAGGCGGTGACTGGGGCGGTGCAACTCCCCTTTTGCTGCGTGCGGTATTCTCAAGCGTAAGCGACCTTGCGATAATCCCGATTCAGGATTTCCTGATGTACGGCTCAGATACAAGAATAAACACTCCCGGTGTTGCAAAAGGCAACTGGAGTTACAGAGTTACAAAAGAGCAGCTTGAAAATGCTGATAAAAATTTCTTTAAATCACTTAACAGAATATACAG
>JAXJVE010000091.1:0-6743 GCA_036308705.1 Acutalibacteraceae bacterium | reverse complement strand
GTTCAAACTTCTTCCCGCTATTCCTTCGCTTCTTTTTAAGGATTATAACGGATTCGGCGATACACTTATTGATGCTGTTTACGATGCTTTCGGTGCGATGGCACTCGACGGCAACGGCAATTCGGCAGAGAATGTTGCGGTTATTCCCGACGAACTTCCCACAGACCCCACTCACGGTGAAGGTTACGACTATTATTTCAGCTATGACTGGCGTCTTGACCCTGTTGAAATTGCGGGTCAGCTCAATGCTTTTGTAAAGCACGTTAAAGAGCTTACAGGCCACGATAAAGTTAATTTCCGTGCATCGTCAATGGGCGGTGTTGTAACAATGGCGTATTTCAATGAATACGGATACGGTGATATTGATGCCTGTATTTTCCAGAGTTGCCCCATTCTCGGTACAGACGTTGCAGGTGATTTGCTCTGCAGAAAGCTTGCTCTTGATGCCGATGCTCTTCTTGCGTATGCAACGGACGGCTATCCTCCCTTCAGTGCAGGGGATACCGCACTCTGGGCATTGCTCAATACTCTTTATTACAGCGGACTCGTAGACCTTGTTCTCGGTTTCGGAGATACTCTTCTTGCCGAGCTTGAAACAAAGGTTTTTGATGAGCTTATGACTCCCGTTTTCGGTACTCTTCTCGGTCTTTGGGCATTTGTACCCGACGGAAGCTATGAGGAAGCAAAGGCAATCAACCTTGACCCCGAAACTCAGGCAGGTCTTATCGCAAAAGCAGACTACTATCACTATCAGGTGCAGAGCAGAGCGGACGAAATTCTTAACGGTGCACTTGAAAACGGCGTTCGCATTATGATTGTTGCAGGCTACAATATTCAGAGAACACCTCTTGTTGAGGCTATGCATAACAACAGCGATGCAACCGTTGATACAAAATATGCTTCTGCGGGAGCAACAGTTGCTCCCCTTAACGGTACACTCGGTGAGGGCTATGCTCAGGCTTGTACAGACTGCGGTCATAACCATCTTTCACCCGATGGTGTTATTGATGCTTCAACCTGCATTCTGCCTGAAAACACCTGGTTTATCAAGGACATGCTCCATTCAAATGCACACGACGGCATAATGGAAATGTATTATTGGTTCCTCTATTCGGGCGAGGATGTTGATGTATGGTCAAATCCCAAATATACACAGTTCATTCAGAATGATAAACCCAATCTCAGGGTTATTCCCATGGGTAATTTCGCAGAAGGTGCGGTTGCTCCCGAATACTCCGAGGGTGATTCATACTATAACAAGTTTGAAACTTATGTTATGCCTGTAACCGATGCAATTTTCGGCTTCCTTGATAAGTGCAGAGATTTTGTCGGCCTTTAAGGGATAAAATAAAAATAATGCAAAAAAATAATCGGGAAGAGTAATCTTCCCGATTTTTTTGTTATGTGGTGATGAAGTGAATTCAAGAATAAAACATTCTGCAAGGGGAGCAATATGCGGTTCGTATGCCAAAGTTTTGCCTCTGATAACCGTTATTTTTTTGCTTGTGCTGATATTTTCGCTGTTTAATGCGGTCCTGAATTATTGCTCGGATAATCAGCTTGTTCTTGCCGTATTTTCTGTTATCAGCCTGATTGTTTTTGTTTTGTTGGTATCACCTCTGAGGCTGATTCTTCAGCTCAGATTTCTTGCGTTTGCCAGAAAAAAAGGCGGAAGTATGATGTCTGCAATAAGCCTTTCGGATATTCTGAAAACCTGTGAACTCAGTGTAAGATTGTTCGTTTTAAAGCTGTTTTGGTTTGTGACTTTTGAAATTCTGCCCGCAGTATTGTTGATGATTTTTACAGGCTACACAACACGGAACACGGTGAGTCCGCGTGCGGCATATACCGTTTTTGCGGGGCTTGGGTTTCTTGCCGTAACGGGTATTGTGTTTTATTTTATCACCGTTCAAAAATATTCAAAATCCTGGTTCTTCCTTGCCTGTTACAGCGATTTTACCGCTGCCGATGCAATAAAAGAAAGCGTAAGAAAAACAAAAAACAGGCTTGCGGAAATCGCCTTTTTTAAGCTCGGATTTTTGCCATGGTTTTTGCTTTGTGCGGGGATTTTACCTGCACTTTTTGTTGTTCCCTATTATAAACAAAGTGTCACCTGCTACTGTCTGAGCAGGTGACATAAAATCAGATTTTAATTTTGAAAACAGCTTTTTTGATTTTATCGGTACCCATTTTTATGCAGGGCTTATGGGTATCTGCAGGAGCAAGGAATACGAATGTGCCTTCTGTAAGTGCAACGCGGCTTGCAGCGGCTGTCTGCGAAGTGAAAAATTCAATATCGGGTTTGTAGCCAGTTGAGTTTTCGGCAAATTCAATGGGTAAAACATCAATTGCCTCTTCGCCTGTGATTGCAAACTGCAAATCGTGATAATCTCTGTGAGCTTCATAGTTGCCGCCTGTATTAGGTTCATATTCGGAAATGCTAACCCTGATGCCTTCTGCAACGTCATAGCTGTCACACGGCATATTTTTAAGGTCGTTTTCTTCAACAAATTTTGCTATTGCTTCAAATGCGGGATTGAACGATGAATAAAGTCTGAGATTTTTTGCGGTATCGTAAATCATATTAATTCTCCTTTTTGAGTTATACTTTTATTATAAAACTTCGGTTTCAAATGTCAATATTATTGACAATATAATTGACACATATTTTTATCCGTGATAAAATCAAGGCATACAGCAGAAGGGGGAAGGCTCGTGTTAAAAGCATATCTGTGTATTGTTATTGCCTGGCTTCAGGCGTTCTCTTTTTCGATTTTTACAATTGGCAAAACTCAGTCGATAGGGGTGAATAAATTTATGGAACATCAGACTTTTGAAGGTTTCGGCACAAGCTCGGCATGGTGGTCACAGACCATAGCGGATGAAGAAACGGCAAAGGAAATTGCACGCCTTCTTTATGATGACAAAACGGGTCTGGGCCTTGATATTTACCGCTATAATATCGGCGGCGGTGAAAAAGAAAACCCGCATACACGAATCGGCGACCCCAACAGACGAACCGAAAGTTTCTATGTTTTAAACGAAGAAACAGGTGAGTATGAATACGATTTTACCCGAGATGAAAACGCACGCAGAATGCTTGATATGGCAGTTGAATACGGTGCAAAAGAGGTTATTCTTTTTTGCAACAGCCCCCATTTTTCAATGACTGCAAGCGGTCACGCATCGGGCGGACTTACCGAATATGCATCAAATCTCCCCGAAGAAAATTATGCGGCATTTGTTGATTATGTGCTCACAATTGCCGATTGGTTCGTATCTCAGGCCTACCCTGTAACCGCAATTTCTCCCATTAATGAGCCTATGTGGAAGTGGGGCGGCGATTGGGTCGGTCAGGAGGGCTGCCATTATACGGCAGACGAAACCGTTGCCGTGCTTGAACTTTTTGCCCTTGAAATGCAGAAACGCAACTCGCCTTATAAACTCAGCGGACCCGAAAGCGGTCAGCTTTCGCCCGAGTATTATGAGTATATCGACAAATTTTTTGCAAGCGAAATTCTCAACGGTTTTTGCGATACATACAGCGGTCACAGTTATTGGATTGATAATAATTATCAGGTAAAAACCGATGTCGGCAATAAATTTGCAACTCAGTATCCCGATAAAAAACTCGAAATGAGCGAGTGGTGTGAGCTTCCGCTTAAAATTGATTCAACAACAATCGACAGCGGCCTTTATATGGCGAATATCATTGCTCAGGATCTTAATCTTATGAATGCCGTTTCGTGGCAGAGCTGGACAGCCGTCAACGGTGACGGACTTATGGAAATCATCAACGGCGAGCTTGTTATTTACAGCAGATATTATGCATATAAACAGTTTGCAAACTTTATAGAACCTGGTATGACAAGAATTGATGTTCTTGACAGTTTCAAGGGCGACAGCAAGATAGTTTCAACCGCATTCAAAAATGAAAATGAAACAGTTATGGTGCTCATCAACAACGAAGAAACACCGCAGAATATAAAGCTTTACGGGGATTATGGCACTGCAGAAATTCACCTTACCGATGCAACGCACAACTGTGAAAACACCTTTTCGGGCGAGTTCGAAAGACGTGTTGAACTGCCGCCAAAAAGCATAACAACCGTTGTTCTTACCAAATAAAAATGAAGGACTGCTCATCAGTGAGCAGTCCTTGTTTTTTAAACAGGTTGTTGATTTTCATAGATTGACGGGTCATTGGAATATGCCGCGTCAAGTGTTCTGAGAGTCTGGTTATAAAGCAGATGGCATACATATACCGTGTTGCCTATCTTTTTTTCAACGTCAACCGAAATCATATCGCAGCCGTCAACAGTTGCACCTGAGATTACGCCTGAAAAATCCATTTCACCGAGAGTTTCGTAATATGCCTCAAATTCTTCAAGTGAAACGCCGACAAAAGAATTTGAAAATCTGAATTCCCAGTGCCAATACGGGTCAAAACTGCCGTCATAAGTGTCTGAAATCTGATAACCGTTTGTGTCGTGTCCGCAATAAATTCCGTTGCCTGCAGTTATGCCGTTGAATTTCGGGTATATGGGTGAAAGTACTGAGGGGAAATTGTATGTGACGGGCACAACATCAATTACAACGGATAAATGATTGCTCGGCGAAATATAGCTGTCATTTATTCTGACAAGGTGTTTGCCGTTTTGCCATAAGCCCTGATATCCGCTGTCATAAAAAGTTCCGTCGGTTATTTTTTTGGAACCGCCGATGTATCCGAGATTTGCCATACCGTTTGTGAAAGTGTGAAAATTCTGCTCGGGGCAGGTGAATCTGATTCTTACCCAATCCGAAACAAAGTTGCCTGCATCGGTTTCGTGATTGCCCTTTGCGACTTCAAATGCATAGGTTCCTTCTGGCGGAGCAGGGAACTCTGCGGGAAGAAGGTCTGTTGCCCATTTTGAAATGATTACGGGTGTGGTGGTAGGAATTGTGGTAGGCACAGCCGATGTGAGCATCTGAGGGACATATTCCTCGGCTTTTTCAGAACCTGAGTTACCGTTGTTTTTAGCACACGCAAAAAGGAACAGTAACGAAAATGTAAGTATGATTGCAAGTGTTTTTTTCATAATGCAACTCCAAAAATAAAGTGAGCGGTATTTCTACCACTCACTTTATCACAATTCGATTGTTTTTTCAAGATTTTTATGAAAGCAGATACATCATAAGAGATGTTATTTCATCAAAAACAGAAATGAAAGATGAAATTGCCCATTCAATTCTTATAAGGCTTTCTGTTGCACCGTAGTCAAAGAAGCCGATAATTCCGTCTTCAAATGCAACTTCAAAAGCTCTGCGAAGATAGTATGCAGCATCCGATATGTGATGCTGAGTTGCCTGAGATAACTTGTCAATATTTTCATCAACGCTTACTGTTTTAACTTCACATTCGAGTGAAACCAAACAGGTTCCGCCTACATAAATATCAAAATAGTAATTGCCGATATCTGTTTCTGAATAATTAAGGAAGAAGCTTACCGTTCTGCCGTTGGGAAGAGTGATTGCGCCGTCTTCGTTAATCTGAACGGTGTATGTTGAACCGTCTTTGAAGGTAACTTTTATTGTTTCAAATCTGGGGTATTCATAGTCAATTTCATTATAATATTCATAAACATAGAGGTATTTTTCGATATTTGAAAGTTCAACGCTTTCGACATAATCTTCAACATAATATACATTTACTGCGATTTCGTATTCTTTATCGTAGATTTTTACTTTAACGGTATTTTCACCTGAAACCAAAGCACTGTCTGATGTGCCGCAGAGATAATAGAGTTCTATAGTTTTGCCGCCTGAAAAAGTAAGGTCAAAGCCCGCTTCCATTTCAACTTCGTTTATGCCCATATATTCGTAGCCATAAATATCATAATCGTAAATAAGGTCGTATTGCGGCTTGACTTCGGTTATTTCGTTGCCGAGGTATTCGGTTTCAAATGCTGCGTTTTCTCCGAGGTAGAAAAGGTCAAAACCTACGAGTGTTTTGCCTGCTTCAAGATAATAAATTGAGCCGTCTGCGTTTTCGTCAGACTGTCTGATAAATTCCGCTTCATTATATGCTGAATTACCTTCAAAACTTTCGGGAATACCGAACCATGCATTCATATTTTCCTGATTGAAGTGAATGTAATAAAAGCCTTCTTCCTGAACGTCAAATGAATACCAGATAAAATCCGATGCATCTTCGGGAACTTCCGTTGTTCCCAAGGTGATTTCACCGGCGTAATCATAGATGTATTCGTCGCCGTAGAAATCCCATACAAGGGTGTCGTTTGCGGCAAAAACCGAAATGCCGGGAATTAACATAATTACCGCAAGTGCTGCCGCAAAAATTGCTTTGAGTGTTTTCTTTTTCATAATTTTGTCCTCCTTTTCCGGGATTTGTCCCCCCGATGACTGAATTCTAACACACAGTTCCGTGCTTGTAAATAAAATTTACGCTTTTGACATTAAACTGTAAACTGTTGTAATCGGTTGTAACCGATTTGTAATTTTTGCTATACAAAACACAGAAAATATGTTATAATTGTAACCGTTTTCAATCGAAAGAAGGTGTGAGATGCCGAGAAATATAGATTATACCGTGCCCGCAGAATATGAAGGCAGAAAAGTTGTTCATTTTCTGAGAGGTTATTGCGGATATTCCGCAAGGCTTATGAGAAAAGTCAAGTTTGCACTCAAGCTCAACGGTGTTCAGTCACGCACGATAGACCGTCTTAAATGCGGTGATATAC
>JAXJVE010000090.1:0-1154 GCA_036308705.1 Acutalibacteraceae bacterium | reverse complement strand
TACATCGGCAGAATTCTTCACGACAAAGGCGTTGATGATTATATCCAAGCCGCCAAAAGAATAAAAGCCGAATATCCCAATACTGAATTCAATATGCTCGGTTTCATCGAGCCTACCGAAATACACTATGAAAAACTGCTTGCGGAGCTTGAAGAAAAAGGCATTATAAAATACAGAGGCAGTCAGAAGGACATAAAACCCTTCGTTGCCAAATCCCACGCAACAATCCATCCGTCAACCTACGGCGAAGGTATGAGTAACGTGCTTCTTGAGAGTGCGTCAAGCGGCAGACCGATTATTTCAACGGATAATCCCGGCTGTCAGGAAACTTTCATAGACGGCGAAACAGGATTCATCTATCACGGCTCAGACGTTGACGCTCTGTGTGAACAAATCAAAAAGTTCCTTTCAATGCCCAACGGTGAAAGAAAAATTATGGGTGAAAAGGGAAGAGAATATATAAAAGCAAATTTCTCTCGCGAAAAAGTTATTGAAGCATATCTTGAAAAAATCAACAATCTGTGCAAATAAAGGGGAATAATTATGTTTACAAATCTTTATGAAAAAATTCTTGCAAAAGAAGAAAAAATCTCACTTGTAGGTCTCGGCTACGTAGGTATGCCCATCGCGGTTGCATTTGCAAAGAAAGTTGACGTTATCGGTTATGACCTTAACTCAAAGAAAATCGAGCTTTACAAAAGCGGCATCGACCCCACTCTTGAGGTTGGCGATGAAGCAATAAAGAACACAACAGTTGAATTCACTTCAGACGAAGCAAAGCTCCGTGAAGCAAAGTTCCACATCGTTGCCGTTCCCACCCCCGTTAACGATGACCATACTCCCGACCTTTCACCCGTTGAGGGTGCAAGCAAAATTCTCGGCAGAAACCTCACAAAAGGCTCTGTTGTTGTTTTTGAATCAACGGTATATCCCGGTGTAACAGAAGATGTATGCGTACCTATTCTCGAAGCAGAATCAGGTCTTAAATGCGGTGTTGACTTCAAAATCGGCTATTCACCCGAAAGAATCAATCCCGGTGATAAGGTGCACAGACTTGAAACAATCGTTAAAATCGTTTCAGGTATGGATGCAGAAACACTCGACGTTGTTGCAAAAGTATATGAACTTGTTGTTGAAGCAGGTGTTCACCGTGC
>JAXJVE010000089.1:0-1274 GCA_036308705.1 Acutalibacteraceae bacterium | reverse complement strand
CCGGCACGACAACTTTGCTCAACGGAACTATCGTTAAAAGCGGTACTGTTTTGCCCAATATGGCTTGTTGTGAAATTCCTGTTCAGGGTATGCCTAACGAGTCCGGCATCGGTTTCTGTGATTATGTTCTTTACGGTAAAGACGGTAAACCTCTTGCAATTGTCGAAGCAAAAAAAACAAGCGTAAGTGCTGTTGTCGGTATTCAGCAGGTAAAGGAATACGGCGACTGTATGAAGCAGAAATACGGTTATGTTCCCGTTCTTTATTACACAAACGGTTATGAAATATATGTAATTGACGGTTTGTATCCGTCACGCAAAGTTATGGCATTCCATACCGCCGAAGAGCTTGAATATATGCTTCAGAAGCGTAACCGCAACGATATAACCGATTTACAGATTCGTGAAGATATCAGCGGCAGACCGTATCAGAAAATGGCTATAACAAACATCTGCGAGCGTTTTAATGACCTTCACCGCAGAGGTCTTATCGTTATGGCAACAGGAACAGGTAAAACAAGAGTATCTATTTCTCTTGTTGAAGTTCTTGCTCGCAATAAATGGATTAAAAACGTTCTTTTTCTTGCTGACCGTACAAGCCTTGTTCGTCAGGCGTTCAAGAATTTCCAGAAAATACTCCCCAATATGAGCTATTGTGTTCTATCTGACAAATCGCTTGCAGATGAACCGAATGCAAGAATAACATTTTCAACACATCAGACAATGATAAACTATATTGATGCTGAAGATAAGGAATTTTCTTCGGCAAGATTCGATTTGATTATTGTTGACGAAGCTCACCGTTCAATATTTAACAAATACGGCTCCATCTTCTCTTACTTTGATTGTTTGCTTGTTGGTCTTACAGCAACGCCGAAAGATGAAGTCGATGCAAATACATATCACCTTTTTAATTGTGAAAACGGTGAGCCAAACTTCTCATATTCACTTGAAGAGGGTGTTAAAGAACATTATCTTGTTCCTTACAAAGTTAAAAGCAAAACAACAAAGCTTTTGAGTCACGGTATCAAATACAGCGATTTAAGCACCGCCGACAAACAGAAAGCAGATGTTGTTCTTATAGATGATGTTGCACCTGATTACATTATTCCGAAGGAAACATTGTTCAAGATTTTCTATAATGAAGATACCTGCCGCCGTGTTCTTGATGAACTTATGACAAACGGTCTTAAAGTTGATTACGGTCAGAAAATCGGTAAAACAATTATATTTGCATATAACCATAAACACGCACAGCTTATTGTTGATGTGTTT
>JAXJVE010000088.1:0-10513 GCA_036308705.1 Acutalibacteraceae bacterium | reverse complement strand
GGATATCTGCTTTACATTGTAATTTTGAGCCTTTATTATCTGATTTGTTGCTAAAACACAGATATTCCGGATAACATTCGGTTATTGCTCTAAAATACCAGGCAGCCGACCCTGTAAAATGAGTCCACCCTGCCCTTGCCGTTATTCCATCGCCGTAATAAACATCTGCTGCAAGTACAAACGGCTCTGCTCTGTATATTTCTGCTAAAGTTTTGTTACGATAAAATCCAACGGGATTAATAGCAGACAAAATTTCTTTTGCGTCTTCATTTCTTCCAAGTTTTTTCAATGCAAGAGCAAGCCACACAGCTGCGTGAGTATATTGACCTGAGTTTTCTCTTATTCCCGCAGGATACGATGCAATATAACCTACTTTCTCTGTATCTTTCTGATTAAACGGAGGCGAAAGTAAACGTATTACACGTTTTCCCCTGTTATACAACTGATTCAATGCCATATTAATTGCCGTATTCTGCCTTTCAGGAGTACCGATATCGGCAAAAACAGCAAATGCCTGCGGAAGAATATCTATGAAATCTTTATCTGCACCAAGGAATTCACCATTTTTCAGGATTGCTCTTGCATATCTGTCCCCTGCCCAGGATTTTTTATCAATATCATCAGATAATTTGTCGGAAATGCGTTCATATTCATCGGCTTTTTGAGATAATCCGTTGTTTCTGCATACTTCAGCCATTCCGTCAAGAACAATCTTCAGAAACATAGCAAGCCAAACACTTTCAGCACCTTCAAGGTTGCTTAGACCGTCATTCCAGTCACACGAACCAATCAGGGGAAGCCCGTTCTGACCGAATTTAAGCGAATAATCAACCGCCCGTATACAATGAAAAAGCAAACTTTCTTTAAATTCGCTTTTTGAGGGCGAAATATAGCGTTCTTTTTCTGCTTCTGAGAGTTTTTCAGCAAGCAGATAAGGTATTTCTACGTTCCAGAAATTTCTATCGTCTGTAAAACGGCTGTAAATTACGCAAACATACGGTAACCATAGCATATCATCACTGCATTTGGTACGGACACCCTTTATAATTTTTGATTTGTCAACCGAAATATGCCACCAATGAAGAACATCTCCTTCAACAAATTGTACGGCGGCACAACGAAATATATGAGTTAACGTTCTTTTTGGCTCAAATTCAATAAAAGCGAGTGAATCCTGTAATTGATCCCTGAATCCGTATGCACCTGAGCACTGATAAAAGCCTGTTCTTGCAAAAAATCGGCTCTGTTTTATCTGAGAATACAAAAAAGAATTGAAGAAAAGATTCAAATCCTTATCATCTGAACATAACTCAAGCGGATTCGTTTTTTTGTTTGAAAAATCAGACACAAACGGCATAGTAAGAGCCGCATTTTCTGTGGCAGCCCATGACAAAGAGAAGCTCAGCGATGTTTTTCCGCCTGCTGCAAGGCTGATTTTTCTGCCGAGCGAAACGCAACAATCTGCAGAAACGCTGTTCTCTTCGCAAGAAAAATTACCCTCAAAAAAATTCTTCTTTGAAAAACAGAAATAATCTGCATTATCGCTGCAAGAGAGAGCATAAACACCCGTGTTTTCCGAATCCGCACCTCTGACAGTTACGGAATTTCTGAACTTTTTGACACTGAATACCAATGATTTTTCACTCATTGAACCGAGCACAGGAATGGTAAAATACATAACATCAAATGTTCTGATTGACCCTGATTTGTTATCAATATTTACAACACATTTTTTTGACATTCCCCTTTTCGGAACTGTTATTTGCACCTTTATTTCTACGCCGCAAACATCTGCCGTCCATGTTGCTTTTTCGGGTGTAAATTCTGCCTTTCCAATAGCAACAATATCATAAAATACGCCGTTATATTTCACAAAAAGAATTTCTCCGCGGTTGTCAGACATAGTATCATTAAACCATGGTGTGAGTTTGTTTTCTCTTGAATTTAT
Source organism: Acutalibacteraceae bacterium (assembly GCA_036308705.1). Taxonomy (GTDB): domain Bacteria; phylum Bacillota; class Clostridia; order Oscillospirales; family Acutalibacteraceae; genus CAG-177. The sequence continues at coordinate 8,565 of JAXJVE010000088.1, read as the reverse complement.
CGCCCAAGTAAAGCCTAAAGCCTTGTCAGACACCATAGTTCCGAAGGTTTGATTTGAATATACCATACTCCAAGGAATATCAACGGTTACAGGTGTTTTATACACCTCGATTTTGACATCAGTAAAGTTATATTGCTTTACAGAGTTGTGCGTTTTTTCGGATTTATTATTATCAGAAAACATACATATTTTCAGCGGTTTGAAGGGCTGTACAGCTCCTTTTTCTTGTTCATTTTCTTTGTTTGCGACATTTATTGAATAAGTGCGGAGTGCACTGCTTGAATTATCGGAAAAAGACGATAAATTAACGATGTGAATGCCGCCTTTTACCCCTTCCATAAGGCTGCATTCTTCCTTAAGGAGAATATTTTTTATTGACGACATATACGGCACTTTATACCCTTCTTCGCCCGTGTACGCAACAACCAGATCTGTCATAATTCCGCAACTTCTGAGGCGTTTGTTAAGCCTTACATAAGTTGACACGGATTCAATCTGATCTTCACTTTCAATCACTTTAAGAATTATCGGTAAATCACCCGAAATACCCAAACTCCATAAATCTTTTTTGCTGAAATTCAGCTCTGCTCCAAGCGGCACAGGAGCAATGCCGAGTTTGAGATACAGTATACCTGATAATATTTTTTCGGCAACAGCCGTTTCAAGTAAATCACCGCAAAACGGATTTGATGATTTTTTAAATTTATTCAGCGAACGAACCGTTAAAAATGTTGTTAGCGACTCTTCCTTTGTTTGTTCAACAGAAACTGCAAAATTAAAGTTCTTTTTTTCTTTTGCTTCAAGCTCAATATCAACCGAAAACGCACAGCAACAGTCAGGATTGCCTCTTTCAGCCAAAAAATCGGTTTTTTCGCCGAGTGAAAACACTCCTTTTGGGGTTCTGAGCACTTTTTCACGGTTAGTTTCAATTTTTACATCAATATCCTCGATGAATCCTGCCGTTGCGGAACATACTGTATTATTTTTTCTTTCGTTTCGATAAAATGTTACACATCTGTTTTCTTCGTTATGCTCATCAATCAAAAAGAGCTTTGAAAAAGCGGGATGCGATGCGTAATCCTCCCTTTTTTCAAGGCAAGGGTCAAAATATACAATCAATTTGCCTTCGATTTTTTCTTTTGAGCCGATGTTTTCAACTCTGTAGTGCCGAATTTCGCAATTATGATTTTTGAGAAGAAAAATTTCAGCCGTAAGGCTCAGATTACCGTGAGTTGCAGTAAGAATTGCCTTTTCTTTGGTAAACTCTGCACCGTAATTGATACCCGATACAGGGTCGAGTGCACAGTTAAACGGTATACGTTCATTTTCGGTAACAAAAACTGCAAAAATCCCCTGAGGTCTTAACATAATATCGCCGCTGTTTACGGTTACATCAATTGAATCAAAAAGTGTTACACCTGTTCCGCAATCGGATATACACGTAGTCATTCTTCCGTTTGAAAAAAGAGTTGATTTAGGGTGAATTACAGAAGGCTTTGTTGTCTGACTGCTCCTGCTGTTGGTTTTTTCTCTTATATGACTTGTTTCTTCGGTTCTGATATCCTTGAATATCGGGGCATCCGTCGGGATTTTTTCTTCAAGCAGGGAGCTTGCTCCACGCATAAAACTCTCACTCATAAATCTTTTCTGCATACATCCGTTATTGAGAAAATTATCGAGTGCAACAAAACTCATCCCTATATGATGCGACATAAACATACGCACAACAGAAAAATCTCCGTTATTTCTGTTTTTTGAGTAATCCGCCGCTTCAAAAAAACCGTATTTGCCTGTCATCCCCATTTTTTCAAGTTTCTGAAGATTTTTGATTGATAACACGGGCATTGCAGACAAACTCAGAAACGAGGAATACGGCGAAACAACATATTCTTTATCAAGCCCCCGCCTTAAACCGAGCTTTTGTATGCCGTGTGCTTTATACTGATAGTTAAGATTGCCGTCAAAGGCATAAAATCCGCTTTCAGAAACACCAAACGGACGCTTTCCCGCACTTTTTTTCTGACAATAAAGGCAGAATTTCAACGATTCATCACATAAGCTTCCCGAAGGAGGCGGAATAAACAAATCGGGCATAAAATATTCAAACATCGTTCCTGTCCACGACACAAGGCCCGCATAACGCCCCTGAGCGGCAAAAATTCTTCCCAATTCACCCCAATGTTTTCTCGGAACAATCCGCTTCGCAACAGCAAAATAAGACGTCATTCGCATTTCGCTCATATAGAGATCATAGCAACTGCTGCTTTTTTCACCGCTGTCGGGTGAAATGCCTATATGAAAAAGATTTCTGCGTTCGTTATACATAACGCCGAGATTTGCAGAATCAATCAGAGAATTTATTCTTTTGATTATTTCGCTAAACTCGGGGCACTCACCTTTATAATCATCAAGCCCCTGTTTGAGTGCGGTCAGACAGCAAAGAAAATTTCCGCTGTCAACGGCTGAAACAAATCTCGGCTCAAGAGGTTCAAGGGTTACCGTATCATACCAATTCAATAAATTTCCTTCATATTTCTCAAGTTTTTCAAGCGATTCAAGACTCTTTTCAAGTTTTTTGCAGAGTTCTTCGCTTGTAATAAAGCCAAAATCCCTTGCAACAAGAAAAGATACAAGCATAAGACCGATATTGGTAGGCGATGTACGGCACGCAATTTTCCTTTCGGGTGAAACACTTATATTATCGGGCGGCAAAAAGTTATTTGACTCATTACACAGCTCATCAAAAAATCCCCACATTGCCGAAGCATAAGATAAAAGATTTTCTCTTTGCTTTTCGCTGATTTTCTTGATTTTTCTTTTTTGTGAATATTTTATTAGTGATATCGGTATTTCGGTCAGAACAATCAGTCCTGCAAGCCTGTGGATAGGTAAGCCGTATAAAAACAACACCGCACCGCATATTATTGACGGCAAAAACGATAAAAACATACCGTGTTTGCCCGAAATTTTTTCGCTTTGAGCCGCTGTTGTCCATTCAAGCAGATTTTTTCGGCTCACAAACAGCCTCCATAGTGCCGTAATTGCCGCACTCAAACAAACAACGCTCTCTTTTACGATAAATGCTGCTGAAAAATATGCTCTGAGCATACATCCGAGTGAAAAAGGTATGCTTTTTGAAAAGTAAAGCCTTGAAACTGACGAAAATCCGCCGTGAATGAGCGAACTTATTCCTGAAATCAGATTTCCAGATGTGAGTGCGAGCAACGATATTATTACTGTAAATATTGCTGAATTTTTCTCGATAAACATCGAATACAAAAGAGCCGTAAGACAGAATACGGGAGTTACACTGCGTCTGAGATTATCAAACATTTTATATCTTGAAATAAAATTCAGCGGATTTTTGCCAAAAATGAACCCTGTATTCTGCCAATCGCCACGCACCCAACGATGCAGACGCCGATAATATGAGTGAGCACTCTGCGGAAACGAATCGGTTATCTGCACATCCGACACATACCCCGCCCTGAGAAAGCAACCCTCAACAATATCGTGGCTGAGAACGGTTTCTTCGGGCATTTTATCGCTCAGCACACTGTGAAACGCATCAACATTTCTCAGGCCCTTACCGCTGAAAATTCCTTCATCAAATAAATCCTGATATTTCTCACATGAAACGGAATCATAAGCCGAAATTCCCGTATCTCCCGCCATAATGCGTGAAAAAAAGCTTGTTTTTCCGTTTGAAAGCCTGTTTTCCGTTTTCGGCACAAGCACTCCGTAGCCTTCAACCACTCTGCCGTTTTTTACAATCGGTTTGTTTATCGGATGCTCAGCAACGGCAATAAGTTCCCTTGCAGAATCAAAAACAAGTCCCGTATCGGAATCAAGTGCTATAAGATACTTGACATCAGAAAGGTTATCTGTATCACCTGAAAGCTCGCAAAAGCCTTTTGAATTACCCTTTATTGCATTTATAAGCTCGGTTATTGCTCCTCTTTTACGCTCTTTGCCGATAAATTCACCCTGAGTTTTACTGAAAACACGGGGTCTTACGGCAAGGATAAATCCGCCGTTATATTTTTTATTTAGCCTTTCAACGGCTCCTTTGGTTGCTTTGATAATATTTTTATCTTCGGGTTTGCGTGGCGTTGATGCAGACTTGAAATCTGCCAGACAGCATACTTTGATATTCCCCGTACAGTTGCTCAGATAAATCTGTTCAAGGTGTTTTTCGAGTTCAAAAACATTATCTGCAGACGGCAAAAGCGTTGATACGGTTATAAGTGTGTGCGTATTAACAACACGCATATCATCCGATGAAAGTCTGAGAAATCTTTTTGTTCTTACACCTTTCAACGATACCCTTTCTATCGGATGACGCATAAACTCCCACAGAGGAAAAAAGAGGAGAAGACCGATAATCGGATTTTTTGAAAGAATTGCCGCAGATACAGACATAGCAAACGGCATTATTATTTCAAAAGCCAAAAACACGTTACCTCTGCGATGATTTGAGCTTTTGATAATATATTTTCCGATATGCTCGCCGTTTTTCTTTGCTTTTTCGAGCAAATCTGCGGCATATTCCCGCTCACTGACTCTGTTTTTTCTTGACTGCAAAGCAATAAGCCAGCGGTATCTGCACTTGCTTTCGCTATCCATCGAAGAATAAATTCCCGCAGGGTCTGAAACAAGGAACTCCTCTGAAACACAAATCTTTTCGGCAATATAATCAAAATCCGTTTCTGCCATACGGCGTAGCGATGTTACGGCATTCGCAAGCACTTTACTGCCTGAACGAACACTTTCCGATGCAATATCAATCAATGCACAAGTGACCGCAAGCGGAAAGTAATTTACCGCAATACCGTCAATGCCGCCTTTACCGAAAAAAGCGATTATCTTCTCTTCGTCGGGAAGAATCCCCTTTTCACACAAATCTCTGCAACGCATAAAAAGACCCGGAAGAAAATCCGAGCCTTTCAGTTGCTTTTGTGCCGTTTTGCAGTCTTTTGCCGCCTTGATTGCGTGATGTTCAAGAATATAATAATTATCAGAAAGCCAGTCATCTGCACCCGAAACGTTTCTTTTGAAAGTTTTGGCGGCATATTTCATTTTCTTTGCAATATTTTTACTCATTGATGACAAACCCTTTCGTTATCTGCTTCGCCAGAATTTAACCGCTAAAAAGCAGCTTGACAAAACTGCAGAAACTATAATTACCTTTTTTGCAATTTCCATATATCTGACTGTTCTGAAAGCTGCGTTTGCAACTTTTATAACTTTTGTAAGCTCGTTCATATTATCCTCCCGTAAACAAAACTCCGTGAGCAACGGCGGGAATACTTTCATTCTGCAAAGCGGAAATTCCCGACATAAGTGCACCTGTACCCACAAAAAACACCCTTTTAAGCTCACCTTTTTCTATTTTTTGAAAAATATCGGAGCAAACAACAGCACCGCTGCATCCGCATCCCGAACCGCCCGCACCAACATCTTTCTGCGTTGTAACATCAAAAATCATAAGCCCGCAATCTTTGTGAACCGCAGATATATCAATGTTTTCCTGCTTTATCATAAGCTCACATAAAAGCTCAGACCCAACCAAACCGAGATCGCCTGTAAGAATCATATCGTAGTCATTCGGAACGGTATTGGTATCACTCAGGAAATCCGCTATGGTGCGACAAGCAGCAGGTGTTGATGTCAAGGGTACACCATAAAAAAACCGCTACGTTTTTTAAAACGTAACGGTTTTGTATTATTTATTTATGCCTCTGTATTCAGCCTTGACTTTTTCGTAGCTTTCGAGGTTGCCTATATCGTAGCGGCTGCCGGGCATTTCCATTGCGTGAACGTCGGTCTGTGTGCAGAGCCAGGCAATATAGCTGCCCGGAGCATCAGTACCGCATCCGCTTTCAATGCCTTTCTCAACGAGCCTTGCATCTTCTTTGGTGTAATAATAAAACGGAGGGCAACACCAGTTTGTGGCGGGATTCGGCGATTTTTCGGTCATATTGAGAACTTTATCGTTTTCATCGATTGTAACAACGCCGCATTTGAGGAGTTTATTGAACTCGGGTTCAAAATATCTCATTATGCAGGACGTATTCTTTTCTTTTGCGTATTCAACAAACTTTGTGAGGCTGAAATCGAGCACGTTATCGCCTGCAATAACAAGCATATCGTCATCAAGACCGAGCGTATCGATTGCAAACTGAATATCTTTAACCGCACCGAGCCTTGTTTCGTTGGTATCGGTTCCGTCATCAACAACGGTAACCTTCTGCGATTTTGTTTTTGCCCATTTTTCAAAGTGATGAGCATATTTATGATTTGAAATAACAACGTATTCATCAACTTTGCCCGAATTATCAATATCGTCAATCAGCCAGTCAAGAATGGTTTTATCGCCAACCTCAAGAAGCGGTTTGGGGAAATTTTCGGTCAAAGGATAAAGACGGGTTGCGTACCCAGCCGCAAGAATAAGACATTTCATAGTTTACACCTCAAATCTCACACCGTCTGCACTTTCGCAGATATGAACGGAATATTTGCCCTCAAGATGAGGAAATGCTTCAAGATATTTTTGAGTTACGGTTTCGATAATGCTCTCCTCATATTCGGGGTTAATAAGTGCCATACAGCAACCTTTGAAGCCTGCACCCGAAAAACGTCCGCCGTATATTCCTTCGGTTTCTGTCATTATTTCATAAAGTTTTTTAAGCTCAGGCGAACCTGTTTTCCAATTATAAATTGAAGATTTACCGCTTTCAAAAGAAAGTCTGCCAAACTCCTCAATATCGCCTTTTCTCCAGGCTTCAGCACCCTTCTGAACACGGTCAAACTCGGTATACCAATGCTCGGCACGTTTACGCCAGTTTTCGGGCAGTTTGTCTTTATGTTCAAGATACACTTCATACGGCACGTCACGGAGATTTGTCTGCTCAAATTTGCCGTATTCCATACCTGCGTATGCCTTTAAAGCATAGGCGGCACTGCGGCACTCGTCAACACGCATATTGAATGCCGAGCCTGCAAGAGAGCGTTCAAGACCGCTGAAGAAAATTGCGATTTTATAGGGCTTCATATCGGGATGCTGAGGGATAAGCTCATAAGTATCGTTCTGCAAATCCATATAGAGAAGATGGTCTTTTTTGCAGTAAACCTCGCAGGATTGGTCAAGCTTTCCGCAGGAAACACCAACGTATGAATTCTCCGCCTCCTGAGAAATGCTGATAAGCTCGCTTTCGGTAAGCGTTATGCCGTTCATTGTACAGAGTGCGGATAAAAAGGTTATGATAACCGCCGCAGAGGATGAAAGACCGCCGATAGGCAATTCACCGTCAACAACGGCACAAAGTCCTCTTCTTAAAGGATAACGCTTATTGAGAGCTATTGTTGCACCTCTGAGATGGTCTGCCCAGTCACCCTGAACGGTTTCGGGTGTTGCGGCAACGTGCCACTGCGCTCTTTTATCGAACTGTATTGACTTTATTTCAACAACGCCGTTTTCTTTGGGGCCGTAAGCAATATGAATACCCTTATTGATTGCAAAACCCGTTATTTTGCCGAGCTGGTGGTCGCTGTGAGCACCGATAGGGCAAATTCTGTATGGAGTAAAAGCGGTATACTGTGCCTGCTTTTTATATATTCTTTCAAACTCTTCAACACATCTCATATTTTCAGCCTCCGTCAGCATATTATCCTGATTTATTATACAATACAACGCATTGCCCGTCAATTAATTTCAGGGTGCATATCATTTATTCTACTGTTTCTCTGTTATACAATTCGCCTTCAAACCTGTTATAAAGGTTTTTTTCTTTACTCTGATTAACCGCAAAAATCTGGTCTGATGAGTAAAGAATCGCAGTTTTTATATTTTTATCTACGTTTTCGATAAAATATTTTTTTGCTTTTTTATAAAACGGATCTTTGATTTTTAAAACATCGGGAATTTGCACCGATGAAGAACAGCTCAGCAAATCGCAGAGTATTTTTTCTCTTAAAATTTGCCTGTCACATTTATCGCAAAAGAAATTATAAAGACTTTCAGCATAATCGCAAAGCTTCATTTTATTGCCGATTACGGAATTTCCGAAATCGTTGAAAACGTCAAACGGCGAAATTCCGATGTCTTCCGTAAGATAATCAAGAGTAAACAAAAAACGTCCGCTGTTATAAAGCCTGTCAAGTGCATCTTCGCAGTTTTTCAGCATTTTTATTTCATCGGCTGAAAGCCAGGGAGTTGACGTAACTTCATACGGGGGCTCATCGTTAAAAGTGCATGGATATTTCTCTTTGTTTTCACGCATATCAGCGCCGTAAAGAAGCTTTAAAAATCCCATCTGAAGCATATGCGCTTTAAGCGAATAGCCGATATTAAAACTGTTTCTGAAGCTTTCATAATCTTCGCCCGTAAGCCCTGCAATAAGGTCAATATGAATATGCATATTGCCGAAACTTATAAGCCTTCTGATATTTTCAACAAGTTTTTCGGTGTTGGTTTTTCTGTTTATTATCTTTAACGTATCCTCATTGAAAGACTGCATACCGATTTCAAGCTGAACCGCACCCCGAGGCATGGTTGACAGGAGT
>JAXJVE010000087.1:0-3164 GCA_036308705.1 Acutalibacteraceae bacterium | reverse complement strand
GAGTAGACGCTTTGTTCTTGCTCTTGTATGAATATCGCAAGTGAGGATGCAGTCTGCATAATCAAGAATACTCTTTGCCTGATTTGCAAAAACAATTTCGCACTCTGCACCGGCTTCTTTAATTATATTTGAATAGTAATCAACATAATCAACGCCTGTGAATTCGTGTACGTTTGCACCGAAGAGCTCACGGTATTTTTCAAGGGTAAGCACATCGCTGTAAGGATTAACGCCAGCCTCATCAAGCTGATCGTAAGTTAAAAGATGATTGCCTACTTCGTCGCTGGGATAGCTGAGCATAAGAACAACTTTCTTTGCACCCATTGCAATACCTCTGAGGCAGATTGCAAAACGGTTTCTTGAAAGAATCGGGAAAATAACGCCGATGGTTTCACCGCCGAGTTTCGTTTTAACATCTTTTGCAATTGCATCAACGCTTGCATAGTTACCCTGGCTTCTTGCAACGATTGATTCGGTGATTGCAACAACGTCTTTGTTGCGGAGTTCAAAACCGTCGCATTTTGCAGCTTCAATAACGCTGTCGCAAACGATTTTTGCGAGGTCATCACCTTCACGAATGATAGGGCAACGAATACCTCTTGAAATAGTACCTGTTTTTCTTTCCATTTTTAGAGACCCCCTGAATAGAAACGAATTTTGAATAATTTCTACCCTGTATTTTATCACCGTGAAAAGAATAAATCAATAGTAAATATATATATTATTCGTAAAAATCCAAAAAAATGTTTTGTAAAAAATTGATGTATTTTATTTTTTTCAGTTTTATTAATATACATTTATATATTGCATTTAAAACGGAGCAAATTTTACCGGATTTTAATCCGCTGACAAAACAACTAAATTTTTATTATTTTGTTAATAAATTCTTAGTAAAACATTTATGTTTCAGACCTTGTTTATTTTGAAGAATTATGTTACTATATACAGGATTTTGTTGTAGCGGATACCACAATATATTTGGAGGTTAAATATGAAAGAACCTACAGCGTATGTGAGATTAAAATTTTTACTTTATTTTTTCTTTAGAATTATTTTCAGACCTACTGTTATCGGAAAAGAAAAAATTCCTAAAGAGGGTCCAGTGATTATTGCCGGTAACCATACTCATTTTTTTGATTGCCTTACTGTTGCAAATTCAACAAAAAGATGTGTTCATTTTCTTGCAAAAAGCGAACTTATGAAACCGCCTCTCAAATGGATTTTCGGACCCTTCGGAATTATTTCTGTTGACCGCAGCGGAAAGGACAGAACTGCTTTACATAACGCAATAAATGTTTTAAAAGCAGGAATGGTTATCGGAATATTCCCTGAAGGCGGAGTAAACGAAATGAGAGGCACTCTCAAACCGTTCAAATACGGTGCGGTTAAGATGGCACAGAAAACCGATGCACAGATTGTACCTTTTGTTGTCAGTGGCAGATATAAGCTTCTCAGAAAAAGTAAAAAAGGCATAAAAATTGAATTTTTTGATCCTATAACCGTTGGTGATGATCTTGAGGCAGCCAACAAGCAGCTTTGGGAAATTGTAAATAACGGAGTTCAGGAAACCGTTAAGGAAAGACCTTTCCTTTTTAAAAATAAAGTAAATAAATTACATATTTTATACACGAAACTTACGAGTAAAAAAAATAAAAGCGAATAATCGCATGGGACAAATTGATTTATATAAACGGAGGACAAAAGATGAAAGAACCCATTTTATACCGTATTGCCAGAGGCCCTCTTGCCGTATTTCTTAAAACGGTCTACAGGTCAACTGTCATCGGTAAAGAAAACATTCCGCAGGACGGCAGTATAATTCTTGCCGGTAATCACACAAATTATTTTGATTGTATTCTTATTGCGAGTGCAACCAAAAGATGTGTTCATTATCTTGCAAAGGATGAACTGATGAAACCGCCCCTCAATCTTATTTTTAAGAATCTGGGCATTATTCCTGTGAACAGAAGACAAAAGGATAAGGCTGCTCTTGAGTCGGCAGAGGCTGTACTTAAAGAAGGCAAGGTTATCGGTATTTTTCCCGAAGGCACAATCAACAGAACGGATGATGTGATTATGCCGTTTAAATTCGGTGCTGTTAAGATGGCTTACGAAACAAACACAAAAATTGTACCTTTTGTAATTACGGGTAAATACAAACCTTTCAAAAAAAGCGTAAAAGTCAGGTTCTTTGAAGCTGTGTCGGTTTCGGAAAATCTTGAAGAAGCAAACAACAAACTGATGAAAATTGTATATGATGAACTTGTTAAAGAAGGAGAAAAAAATGAAAAAGCCTGAGGAAAGAGAAGTGGGCTACAGATTTCTGACGCCCCTTATGAGGCCTCTTTTTAAGTTGTTTTATTCACCCAAAATAATCGGTGCAGATAAAATTCCGTCAGATTCACCTATTGTTATTGCGGGAAATCATAAACATATTTACGACCAGTGCCTTACCATTATGGCAACAAAGCGAGTTATTCATTATATGGCTAAAAAAGAATATTTTGAAGGTAAACTCGCTCCGTTTTTCAGGGCCGTAGGATGTATTCCCGTAGACAGATCAAAGCGTGATTTCTCAAGTGCCAAATCAGCATTGAGAGTGCTCCAGAGCGGCGGAGCAATCGGTATTTTCCCTGAAGGAACAAGAAACAAAACCAATGAATTTCTTCTCAGATTCAAAACAGGTGCTGTTTCAATGGCAAAAAAATCGGATGCATATATTGTTCCGTTCGGTCTTACCGGTGATTATAAATTCCGCAGTAAAAATCTTACCGTAAGATACGGTGAACCTTTTAAAGTTGAAGATATGACTTTGGAAGAAGCAAATAAAAAATTATATAATGAAGTTGAACGACTTATGCGGGAGAATATTGACGAAGAGTCAAAAACCGCATAAAAACGGGGAGAAATGTAATGAGAATTGGTATGGATGTCGGTTCAACAACATTGAAATGTGTTGCAATTGACGATAATGATAAAATAGTATTTAAAGCATACGAACGTCACTTTTCTAAAATAGCAGAAAAAAGTTCAGAAATGCTTTCGCAGATATTAAAAGAAAATCCTGAATTTGAAAAATCATCTCTTACAGTTTCGGGATCGGCAGGTATGGGTTTTGCAAATGCCCTCGGTCTTGAATTTGTTCAGGAGGTTTATGCAACAAG
>JAXJVE010000086.1:0-5654 GCA_036308705.1 Acutalibacteraceae bacterium | reverse complement strand
GAAAAAGTCGGATGCGAGCTGAAATTTGAAGAAAAAGGCAACGGCGTCTGGAATATCTATTCCAATAAAGATCTCAAAGTTCTTCAGCTTACCGATATTCATCTCGGCGGTGGCTGGATGTCGGTCAAAAAAGATGCGATGTCACTCAATGCCGTTGCATCAATTATAAAAGCAGAAAAGCCCGACCTTGTTGTTTTTTCGGGTGATATAGCATTTCCCGTGCCCTTCCAGGCAGGTACATTCAACAACAAATCGGGTGCAAAAATGCTTGCAGAGCTTATGGAAACCCTCGGTGTTTACTGGACTGCAACCTACGGCAACCACGATACGGAAGCATACAGCTACTTTAACCGCAAGAATATCACCGAGTTTTATTCAAAGTATCCTCACAGCCTTATGCGTGAAGGTGCAGAAGGTATTGACGGTTACGGCAACCAGGTTTTCAACATCATCAATTCCGACGGTATGATTACCCGTTCAATTTTCACCCTTGATTCTCACGCGTATGTTGACGGCGATATTCTCGGCATTATGTGGAAATACGATAACATTCACGAAAATCAGATTGAATGGTACAAGAACATAATTGAAGAAAACAACAAACACAACCGAATGAAGATAATTTCTTCAAGTCAGTCCGATTTCGGTCAGAAATATGTTCATCTCAATATTGTTCCTTCAACAGTTTTTATCCATATTCCTATTGAAGAATACAAAATCGCCTGGAGCGAATATGTTGAAAACGGTTATAAGGACACCGAAAACGTAAAATTCAACTACGGTGCAGCGGGTGAAACCGACAGAATTGTTTATCACGGAATTTACCCCGATAATTTCTTTGAAACAATGCTTGAACTCGGCAGCACCGATACCGTTTTCTGCGGTCATGACCACCTGAACAATTTCTCATTAAACTACAAAGGAATTGATCTTGTATATTCATTCAGCATCGACTATCTCGCATATTCAAAAATCCATACTCTCGGCTCACAAAGAGGCTGTACGGTTATAAACTATGACGAAAACGGCGATATTACATACAAGGCAGAAAACTATTATCAGGATAAATATGTATCTCAGTATGAAAAAGAAGAAGTTACAATGCAGGAGCTTGGCAAATGAAAACAGGACTTATTCTTGAAGGCGGAGCAATGAGAGGTCTTTTCTCCGCAGGCGTTATTGATATTTTTATGGAAAACGGCATTGAATTTGATGCCGCAATAGGTGTATCGGCGGGTGCGGCTTTCGGCTGCAACTATAAATCAAGGCAAATCGGCAGAGTTATCCGTTATAACAAACGTTTTGCAAAGGATAAACGATTCTGCAGTATCCGTTCACTTATTAAAACAGGCAACCTTTTCGGTGCGGAATTCTGTTATCATACCATTCCAGAAGAGCTTGATTTGTTTGATGAAAAGGCATATCTTGAAAATCCGATGGATTTCTATGTTGTTGTTACGGATATTGAAACAGGCAAAGCGGTTTATATTAACTCAGACGAAGCGGGCGACGATGCACTCGAATGTTTCAGAGCCTCGGCTTCAATGCCTGTTGTTTCAAAACCTGTTGAAATCAAGGGCAAAAAGTATCTTGACGGCGGTATCGCCGATTCCGTGCCCATTCAGTTTTTTGAAAGCATAGGCTACACCAAAAATGTTATTATTCTCACCCAGCCTGCCGACTATGTCAAAAAGCCGAGCTCGGTAACAAAACTTATAAAATATGTTCTTAAAGAATATCCGAAAGTTGCAGAAACAATGGCTGACAGACACAACGAATACAATGGCACTCTGAAGTATATTTCAGAAAGAGAAAAGTCAGGCGATGTTCTGGTTATCAGACCCGAATCTGCACTCGATATCGGCAGAGTTGAACATAACCCCGACAAAATGCAGAAGGTATATGACCTCGGCAGAGCCGCAGGCGAAAAATATCTTGAAGCAGTCAAAAACTTTATAAAATGATAAAAGCCCTCTGTTCCTTTACGAAACAGAGGGCATATTTTATCTGATACCGTCTTTCTGGTGACAATTCATTCCGCAGCTGCCGCACGAACCGCCGCACGAGCACTTTCCTTTTTTTCTGTTTCTTACCGATGAAACAATAACGGCAACAACAGCGGCAACAATAATCAATAAAATAATCGCAGTCGGCAAATTCATACGAAAACTCCTTCCTTTTATTTGCTTTTAACGTACTTGTTTTTTCTGAAAATAAGATAAATGAATACTGCAAGAACAAAAACCGCAAGAGCAGTCCATACGGTAAATGTTCCAGTCGTAAAGAAAGTTCCGAGCTGATAAACCATAAGCGAAACGGCATAGGCAAATGCGGTCATATAGCCGATTGCCGCCGCAGTCCATTTACCGCTGTTCATCTCTCTTCTGATTGCACCCATTGCCGCAAAGCAAGGAGCACAAAGAAGGTTGAATATCATAAACGAGAATGCACTGAGTGCGTTTGAACCGAAGAATTCCTTGGCAACAATTTTTGCAAGATCTGTTGCACCTGACTCTGCAACCTCAAATGCGAGGTCTGCATCCGCCATTGAAGAGAGTGAACCGAATACACCTACAACCTCTTCTTTTGCAACAAGGCCGAGTACCGTTGCAACGGCAGCCTGCCAACTGTCAAATCCGAGAGGAGCAAAAATGTTTGCAATTATTTCACCTATCATACTGAGAATGGATTTTGCGTCCGATTCGCCGATATAGTGGAATCCGCCGTCAAAAGAAAGGCTGTTAAGAGTCCATATAATAACACTTGCGGCAAAAATTACGGTGCCTGCTCTTTTTATAAAGCTCCAGCCTCTTTCCCAGGTTGTTCTGAGAACATTGCTTGCAAGAGGTGCGTGATATGCGGGGAGTTCCATAACAAAGGGTGAGGGTTCGCTTGCAAGAGATTTGAATTTTTTGAGTATAATACCCGAAACAATAACAGATGCAATTCCTATGAAATATGCCGCAGTTGCAACAAGAGGTGAACCGCCGAACAATGCAGCCGCAATGAAGCCGACTATCGGCATTTTTGCACCGCAAGGAACAAACGCTGTTGTCATAATCGTTATTTTGCGGTCACGCTCATTTTCAATAGTTCTTGATGCCATAATTCCGGGCACGCTGCAACCTGATGCAACAAGCAGAGGAATAAAGCTCTTGCCCGAAAGCCCGAAGTGATGGAAGATTTTATCCATAATAAAAGCAACACGGCTCATATATCCGCAATCTTCAAGAATTGAAAGCAGAAGGAAGAGCACAACCATCTGAGGCACAAAACCGAGCACCGAACCAACGCCGCCGATAACACCGTCCATTATAAGGCTGTAAAGCCAGTCAGCAACAACGGGAACACCGTCTTTGAGAAGTACCATATCAAAAAGTTCGGGAATACTGGGGAAATGTGCAAGGAACGATGCTCCGAAAAACTCAGGGTCAAGACTCTTGAAAGAACCGAAAAGTCCGTCATTCATAAATGTTGTTGACCACTCACCGACTGTTCCGATTGAAAGAGTATAAACAACAAACATAACCGCCGCAAAAAACGGAAGTGCAAGGAATCTGTTGGTTGCGATTTTATCAATTTTATCAGAAACGGTAAGTCTGCCTGCGTGCTTTTTCTTGCAGCAATCCTTGATAAAGCCCGTTATGTAAACATATCGCTCGTTAGTGATGATGCTCTCGGCATCGTCATCAAGCTCAGCTTCAAGGCGTCTGATATCAACTTCGATATGTTCAAGAATTCTGCTGTCGAGTTTAAGCTGTTCAAGAACTTTTTCATCTCTCTCAAAAATCTTGACTGCATACCATCTCTGCTGTTCTTCGGGCATATGGTGAACAGCCGCCTCTTCAATATGAGCAAGGGTATGTTCAACCGTACCGCAAAAAATATGTCTGGGAACTTTTCTGCCCTCTTTTGCAGCTTCAATCGCCGCATCGGCAGCTTCTTCAATTCCCGTACCTTTGAGTGCGGAAATTTCAACAACTCTGCAGCCGAGAATCTTTGAAAGAGCCTGTATATCTATTTTATCGCCGTTTTTTCTGACAATATCCATCATATTGATGGCACACACAACAGGAATACCCATTTCAATAAGCTGGGTTGTGAGATAAAGGTTTCTTTCGATATTTGTTCCGTCAATTATGTTAAGAATAGCATCGGGTTTTTCATCAATAAGATAATTTCTTGCAACAACTTCTTCAAGCGTATAAGGTGAAAGAGAATATATACCCGGAAGGTCGGTGAGGATTATATCACCGTTCTTTTTAAGCTTGCCTTCCTTCTTTTCAACCGTTACGCCCGGCCAGTTGCCTACATACTGATTTGAACCCGTGAGTGCATTAAACAATGTTGTTTTGCCGCAGTTGGGGTTGCCTGCAAGTGCAATTTTTATTTTCATATGCTCCGCCTTTCGATGTTAGTCTGCGCTAACCTGTACTGTAAAAAAAGTGGGGACTGCTCCCCTTTTTTATTCAACTTCAATCAATTCTGCATCTGCTTTTCTGATTGAAAGCTCATATCCGCGAACAAAAATTTCAAGCGGGTCACCGAGAGGTGCTGCCTTTCTGATATAAATTTCAACGCCCTTTGTGATACCCATATCCATAATTCTGCGTTTGAGTGCACCTTCACCGTGAATTTTAACAACCTTTGCAGTTGCACCGATTTTTATATCTCTGAGTGTTTTCATAAAAAGCCTCTCCCTGCCGCCGGAATTTGTTGGTTAGCCTTCACTAACTATACACAATTTTACTCCCGGAGTTAAAAAATGTCAACCTTTTTTGCTGTAAAAATCTTCAAATAAAATAATTTTGTAAAAATTCAACAAACAGTTAGTCTAAACTAACCAAATCTGTTTGTATGAAATGTCAAAGCGGAGCAACCTGTTTGTTGCTCCGCCTGTTTGTTATTCAAAGTTGCAGATAATCTTATCCCCTTCTGCCGTAAGTTTAACGGCTTTTACGGGGTTTTCATAGCTGTTAACGATTTTTTCGGTTATAACATCTTCAACATTTCTGCGGATTGTGTTACGAAGATCTCTTGCACCTCTGGGCCCGTCAACAGAAAGCCGTGCGATAGTGCTGATTGCGGCATCGTCCCATGTAAAGGTAATACCCTTGTCAAGCATCGGATCAACAAGTTCCTTGAGCATAAGCACCGCAATTTCCTCATAATTTTCCTGAGTAAGATCATTGAACACAACAACCTCGTCAACTCTGCCGATAAACTCGGGTCTGAGGAATTCGTTGAGAGCCTTCATAGCTCTTTCTTTTGATGCATCGTTCTTTGTTTTTGCAAAACCGAGAGCACCCGAGCCTCTGTTACTGCCCGCATTTGAAGTCATAACAATAACAGTATTTTCAAAGCTGACATTTCTTCCCTGAGCATCTGTTATTTTACCTTCGTCAAGAATCTGAAGAAGGATATTCATAACATCGGGATGTGCCTTTTCGATTTCATCAAAGAGCACTACGGAATAGGGCTTGCGGCGTACCTTCTCGGTAAGCTGACCCGCTTCATCATAACCGACATATCCCGGAGGTGAGCCGATGATTCTTGAAACGGAGTGTTTCTCCATAAATTCGCTCATATCAAGACGGATAAGGGTTTCGGGAGTTTCAAAAAGCTCTTTTGCGAGAAGCTTTACAAGTTCCGTT
>JAXJVE010000085.1:0-2700 GCA_036308705.1 Acutalibacteraceae bacterium | reverse complement strand
TTTCTTCAGCCATTTTATTTAACCTCTCTCTTACTTTGAAATAGCAAGAACTTTCATTTTGATGATTGCACCTGAGGGTGTATGAACATCGGCAATGTCGCCAACCTTTTTGCCCATAACAGCTGAGCCTACGGGTGAAAGGTCTGAGATGATACCGTTTTCGATATCGCTCTTACCGAGGATTTTGTATTCAACTTCTTCGTTGTATTCCATATCAAGAAGCTTTACTTTTGCACCGATGTGAATCTGCTCTGTTGTGAGCTCTTCTTCGTCAAGGATTTTTGCGTTGCGGAGTGATGCTTCGAGTTTTGCGATTTCGGCTTCCATTTTAGCCTGTTCGTTCATCGCCTCATCATATTCTGCGTTTTCGGAAAGGTCGCCGTGTGAACGGGCTTCTTTAATCTTTTCGGCAATATCGTCTCTTCCCTCAGTTTTAAGTCTGTTGAGTTCAGCACTCAGTTTGTTATAATCCTCACGGGTAAAGACTGTCTGTTTTTCCATTTTGATATATCTCCTTTAACTTGAAAATAATTTCCAAAAAATATTAGCTGTTATATTATATATTATATATAAAAATATGTCAAGGTTTTCAGGGGTTACAAAATTGTTACAGTCTGCCGCCTGTAAAACATTCAATGCACTTCTCAGGTAAGGGGGATTCGCATATATTACAGTTTGAAATCAGCGATGAAAAAACAGAGTTTTTGTATTCACGGCTGCCGCAAAGCTCTGTTACCGCACCCGCAAAATCAACTGAATCTATATCATCGGGAACGGCAGATGTATGATTCGCGGAGAGCAAAACTCCGTTGCCTGTAAAACGCAGTTTTCCGATACTGCACTGCTTATACGCAAACACAGTTGCCGATGACATCTGCGGTGAAATTCCGCCGTCACAACAAATAACCACATCCTTTTTTGAACTCGGTTCGTATGACGGGCGTATGACTACCGATGCACCGTGTTCGTCGAGTGCATTTTTACAGGCGGCTGCGTATTTTTCAGGGTGTGTTGTGATGATTCTTACAGACGATGCAAACGGAAGAAGCCTGTATATTCTTGAGGGATGAACAGCATTTCTGTCTGTTAGAGTGATGCTGATTTCATACGGGTCAATATCTGATTTTTCGATAACATCAAGTGCGGTATTGAAGTTCAGCAAAGACGGTGTGTATGACGGCAAAAACCTTTTCATTCCGCCGTAATCGGGGAGTGAAAGGCTTCTCGGAGCAACGATTCTTGAAGCGTATCTGCCGCATTTTTCTGCGGTTTTTAACCACTCAGAGTCATTGATATTTTTGGCGATATCGAGTGCAAAAAACGGCAGACCGCTTTCCGTATGAACGGTTTCGGGCTGAGTATTTCTGATATATTTTTTATGTTTTCTTTTCTGTAAAAAGCTTTTCGGAGGTTCAATTGTACGCAAAACAACAAACACACCACCACTCCTTTTGCATAGCGTTTTCCTATATATCTATGCAAAAATATGAGTAATGATGTGTTTAAAAATTATTCTTCGTCTTTGAAAACAAGTTCAAGTTCTTCGTCGGTAAGTTCTCTGCTTTCGCCCTCTGTAAGAGAAAAATCGAGTTTAAGCGAGCCTATCTGAATTCTTCTCAACTGTTCAACATTGTTGCCGAGAGCGTGAAACATACGTTTCACCTGATGATATTTGCCCTCACGGATTTTGATTTCTGCAGCGGGCAGACCGTCTTCGGTTACAAAAGATCTGACCTTTGCGGGCAGACATTCCGTGCCGTCACCGAGAGTTATTCCGCTTTCGAGTTTCTTTATATCATTTTCATCAATGGGGAAGGATAAAACCGCCTGATATGTTTTATAAACATGATGTGCGGGGCTCATTATTCTGTGTGCAAATGCACCGTCATCGGTTATGATGAGCAGACCCGTTGTATCTCTGTCAAGCCTTCCTGCGGGGAAAAGACTTTTGCGTTTAAGCTCAGCAGGAATGATGTCGATAACCGTTTTTTTCTTCGGGTCTGTTGTTGCACTGATAACGCCCTGAGGTTTGTTGAGCATAATATAAACGTGGTCTTTTGCCGTGAAGTTGAATCCTTTTACCGTTATATCGTCAACATCAGGGTCTACCAATTCTTCGGCACGCAGACATACTCTTGAATTAACCGTTACGGCGGCATCTTTGATGAGCTTTCTTGCGTCTTTTCGGGAAACATTGCAGTTTAACGCTATTAACTTGTCAATTCGTTTGAGTCCCATCTGTTCTACCTTCCTCATAATCAAAAAGGGTCGGATTAACCGACCCTTTCGTATTCAGTTCAATTATGCAAGCTCTGCAAAGTACTTGATTGTACGAACCATCTGGCTTGTGTAGCTGTTTTCATTGTCATACCATGAAACAACCTGAACCTGATAGAGGCCTTCTTCAATCTTAGTAACCATTGTCTGAGTAGCATCGAAGAGTGAACCGTATGTGATACCGATGATATCGCTTGAAACGAGTTCTTCTTCTGTGTAGCCGAATGAAGCTGATGAAGCAGCCTTCATAGCAGCGTTGATGCCTTCCTTAGTAACGTTGTCACCCTTAACAACTGCAACAAGAAGAGTTGTTGAACCTGTGGGAACGGGAACTCTCTGTGCTGAACCGATGAGTTTGCCGTTGAGTTCGGGGATAACAAGACCGATAGCCTTAGCAGCACCTGTTGAGTTGGGAACGATGTT
>JAXJVE010000084.1:0-4474 GCA_036308705.1 Acutalibacteraceae bacterium | reverse complement strand
TACTTATACTCAACCTTATGCCCACAAAAATTGAAACAGAAACTCAGCTTCTCAGGCTTCTCAGTAACTCCCCTCTTCAGATTGAAGTTGAACTTCTTCAGGTTAAATCTCACAAGTCAAAAAACACATCTCAGGAGCATATGCTCAAATTCTATAAAACTTTTGACGAGATATGCGATAAGAGATATGACGGTCTTATCGTAACGGGTGCACCTGTTGAAAATATGGAATTCGAAGAAGTTGATTATTGGGATGAGCTCTGCGGAATTTTTGAGTGGAGCAAAAAGAACGTATACTCCACTTTCCATATCTGTTGGGGTGCTCAGGCCGCTCTCTATTATCACTACGGAGTGCCCAAATATCCCCTTGAAGAGAAACTTTTCGGAGTTTTTCCTCATAAGTGCCTTGACCCGTTTCACCCGCTTATGAGAGGGCTTGATGAAAAATTCTATGTACCTCATTCAAGACATACAGAAAACAGAATGAACGATATTGCTCTTGTTAAAGATTTGCAGATTATCTCATATTCAGAGCAGGCAGGTGTTCATCTTATATCCGATATGGATTGCAGAAACTTTTACGCAACGGGTCATTCGGAATATGACAGAGAAACGCTTGCAAAAGAGTATTTCAGAGATGTGAACAAAGGGCTTGAAATTAAAGTTCCGTTCAACTACTTCCCAGATGATGACCCGAATATGATACCTCCCATTACATGGAGAGGTACGGCCAATTTGCTTTTCACAAACTGGCTTAACTATTTTGTTTATCAGAGAACACCTTATGATTTAAGTACACTTTAAAAAACAAAATCGGGCGGATTATTTTAATCCGCCCAATCATCTTTTAAAATATATACCACAGCAAAAGTATAATGTGCAACACAAATTCAACAGGTAAGCCTATCATAAACTTTTTATGCCTTGTTTTGTGACGTATTAATTTCATTGTTACATACATAGGTAACGCTCCGCCGATAAATCCGATAAACAGAAGTGAAGATTCGGATATTCTTCTTTTCTTTCCTTTTTTCTTTGATTCTTTTTTATCGGCAACGGTAACAACAACGGCAACTGTACTTATTATAAAAAAATAAATTATCAATAACTCAGAAAATTGCGGCATATTCAACATTCCTTTACATATATCTGACAGTGAAAGGACAGGGATTCCATGAAAAAAATCATTCCTCTGTTACTGATTATATGCCTTTTACTGTCGTCATGTCAAATAAAAAATAAAAACATAATTATTCCTGAAGAATCGGTAACCGAACACTCGCCTTACAAAGCAGAAGAAATCCGCGGAATATGGATTTCATGTTATGACCATATAATTGCATCGGGTAAAACACGCTCTGAATATAAGCTCGAAACCGACAAGATGTTTTATAACATAAAAGAATACGGTTTCAATACAGCTTTTGTTCATCTGAGAGCTTTTTCTGATGCTTTTTATAAATCTGATATTTATCCGTATTCATCATTCATTGCAGGAGTTGAAGGGGCTGATATCCCATTTGACCCGTTTGAAGTTATACTTGAAAGTGCGGATAAATTCGGTATATCGGTTCACGGCTGGATAAACCCCTTCCGTATTTCAACTCAAAATGACATTTCGGTTATAAGCGATAAAAATCCCGCCAAAAAAATTATTGAATCAGGCAACAAAAACGGTGAAATATGTATTCTCAAAAACGGAATATATTACAATCCTTCGTATATCGAAAATCATAAAATAATTATTGACGGTGTTCGTGAAATAATATCCGGCTATGACATTGACGGCATACATATAGACGATTATTTTTATCCTTCAACAGACGAAACTATCGACAAAATACAATATGAGAGTTATTTGTCAGAAGGCGGAAAGCTCAGTATTTCAGAATGGCGGAAAACTAATGTCAACGCCTTTGTTTCTGCTTTATATTCAGCTGTAAAATCTGAAAAAAGCGATATCGTTATGAGTATAAGTCCGTCTGCAAAATTTGATGAAAACGAAAACAAACTTTTTGCAGATGTTAATCTGTGGCTTTCACAAAAAGGCTATGCAGATATTATTATACCTCAGATTTATTTCGGATTTGAGCACGAAACACTCGGCTTTGAAAACCTCCTCTGTCAATGGGGATCACTTGAAAGAAACGAATCGGTTTCTCTTCTCTGCGGACTTGCGGCATACAAATGCGGTACGGCAGATGATTATGCGGGTTTTGGAGAGAATGAGTGGATTGAAAACTCCGATATACTTTCAAGACAATTAAACAGCATCAGAAGAAACAGCAGATACAACGGTTTTGTTGTTTTTTCGTACAATGATCTAATTAGAGAAAATTCCAAAACAGAACTTACTTTGTTCAAAGAAGCATTAAAAACGGGGAACTTACAATGAAAAAGAATTCAACACTGATTATATCAATATCCGTTATTGCGGTTTTAATACTCAGCATAGTTATTGCAATGTTTGCAACAGGCAAATTCGGAGATTTATTAAAACAATTCAAAGATGAAGCAACTACGGTTATGCAAACAGAAACAACAACCGATGTTATACCCGATAACGGCAGACCGAAATCTCCGATTCCCGATTCTGTTGTTGCATGTGAGTATTCGGAGTATACCGAAACAAGCGGTGATGATTTATCTGAATTCAAAAAATTCGGATTTAATACGGTTATTTTTTCGCTGACCGCAGACAACACCAATTCCGTTGTTCCTCTGCTTGAAAGTGCAAAAATAAACGGACTTTATTTCGGCATTAAAGCAGATATTTCTCAGGGAAATGAATTTCTCACAGAATTTGTCAAGAACAACAACACGGATTTTGTGATTATAGGCGGAGCCGATGAATCACTCAGCGATTATACAGAAACCGTAACCGACGTTTGCAAAAAAATAAAAGAAACAGATTCCGCAACAGTTATAGGCATTGAACCCGTTCTCGTATCCAGAGCACATAAATCTGTTACCGATATAATTTCATCGAACTATGCGGATTTTGTTTATCTCACCCACAAAAAAGATAAAAATGATATTTTTACAAATGCACAGGCTGTATGGAATGAAGAGACAAGCCCTCTCTGGCTTTGCCACGATATAAGCGGTCTTTCATCATATACAACCGAAGATGCAACTGAAATAATCGGTATAATTTCCGCATCGGCAGATATGTCAATGTGCCGCGGGCTTTCGTTTATGCCTTTTGCCGATATTTCAAAAGCAAACGGTACCTCAGCAGATATTGTTCTGGGATATATTCTTGAGAGAAACACTTATCTGCTCGATAAAGATTTTGAACTCACAAGCCATAATAAGACAAGCATTACCGTTGAACAGTCAAAAATCACATTCAGAGGTTCAAGCAGCCCTGCTCACGCGCTTAAGTGCAACGGAAAAGTTCTTGAGGTAGCAAAAAACGGCGACTTTTCAACAGACGTTGAACTAAAAGCGGGAGAAAACACCGTAACATTTGAACACAAAGGCAAGGTTTATACATACAAAGTTACTTATAAAATCAAATTGCTCAAATCAGTTTCACCGTCAGAAGCTATATCTGTGCCCGGCGGAATGGTTGTTGATGTTTCTGCGGTTGCACATAAAAACGCAACACTCACCGTTACTTTTAACGGTAAGACATATAAAATGAAAGAATCAGTCGGAAACGATTCCGACGAAAACAAACCTGATGAATCATCTGATTTCACAACATTTACCGCATCACTTGAAACTCCCGAAAGCAAATCAACCGTTCAGAATCTCGGTCAGTATAAAGTTACGGCAAAATACAACTCACTCACTGAGAGCAAACTCGGTGCAGATATAAAAATATCAGCAGTTCAGGTTGTTGTTCCTCCTCCGACTATTCTCCCCGAAACAACAACTTCAACAACGCAAAAGCCTGATGAACCGCCTTCACAAAGCGGCGGAACATCATCTGAAACCGATACAACAACACAAAATTCTGAAACAAATCCACCTTCAAACACACTTCAGAAATATTATTATACAGAAAATTACGGTCTTGGTTCCGCAACAATTTGTGAAATCATTGATGATTATGTTGAAACCTTCCCCGGCAACAATACAAAAACATATTCCGTACCCGATTGCTCCCCTCTTCTTAAAGGAACCGTTGATTATGTAACATCAACAATTATCTGCGATTCCGATAAATATTATGTTCTTGCCTCGGGTGTTAAAGTACCCGAACTTCGTGAAGAAAAGCTCGCAAGCGGTAAAGACGGTAAGATTACACACGTAAGCATCAAAAACGGTTATATTATGCCAAAAAACAACATAAATGTTGTTTCAAGCAACACAAATAACGGCAAAACAGTAATTGTTCTTGAAATGAACAGACCTGTTGCATTTAATGTAAAGCTTACAGGTCAGACGTATCTGCCTTATAAAGACAGACTTGTAGCGGTTTCATCTCTCAACTGTGACGGGCTTGAAATCACATTCAGCGACAC
>JAXJVE010000083.1:0-8499 GCA_036308705.1 Acutalibacteraceae bacterium | reverse complement strand
GAATAGTCAGCTCATATAACGAAATTGTGCCCGGTCATATGAACATAGACAAAATCGTTGATGCCGTCAAACTCGGCGTTGCAATGGCAGGCGGAACACCGATTGTTTTCCCTGCAATAGCGGTCTGCGACGGCATAGCAATGGGTCACACGGGTATGAAATATTCGCTCGTAACCCGTGACCTTATTGCCGATTCAACCGAAGCAATGGCGCTTGCTCACGGCTTTGATGCTCTTGTTATGGTGCCCAACTGCGATAAAAACGTTCCCGGTCTGCTTATGGCGGCGGCAAGGCTGAATATCCCTACGGTTTTTGTCAGCGGCGGACCGATGCTTGCAGGCAGAGTAAACGGTGCAAAAACAAGCCTTTCATCAATTTTTGAAGCAGTCGGCGAATACGGTGCAGGCAAAATCACCGAAGAAAAGCTGCGTGAATATGAGTGCAAAACCTGCCCGACCTGCGGCTCATGTTCAGGTATGTATACCGCAAATTCAATGAACTGCCTCACCGAAGCTCTCGGTATGGGTCTCAAAGGCAACGGAACGATTCCTGCCGTTTACTCCGCAAGAATTGAGCTTGCAAAGCACACAGGTATGGCAGTTATGGATATGGTTAAGAAGAATATCCGTCCCCGTGACATAATGACAGAAGAAGCATTTATGAACGCTCTGACGGTTGATATGGCTCTCGGCTGTTCAACCAACAGTATGCTTCATCTTCCTGCAATCGCTCACGAATGCGGAATTGAAATCAATCTTGATGTTGCAAACAAGATAAGTGCGAAAACTCCAAACCTCTGTCACCTTGCACCCGCAGGCAGAACATATATCGAAGAGCTTGACGAAGCAGGCGGTGTTTATGCTGTTATGAACGAGCTTTCAAAGAAAAATCTTCTGAACCTTGATTGCGTAACCATAACGGGCAAAACCGTCGGTGAAAACATAGAAGGATGTATAAATCTTGACCCGAACGTAATCAGACCAGTTGATAATCCGTACAGCGAAACAGGCGGAATCGCTGTGCTCAGGGGAAACCTCGCCCCCGACGGCAGCGTTGTGAAACGTTCTGCGGTTCTGCCTGAAATGCTTGTTCACGAAGGCCCTGCAAAAGTTTTTGACTGCGAAGAAGACGCTCAGGCAGCAATCAATGCAGGAAAAATCAAGTCGGGTGACGTTGTTGTTATCCGCTACGAGGGCCCAAAAGGCGGACCGGGAATGCGTGAAATGCTCAATCCCACGTCTGCTATTATGGGAATGGGTCTGGGCAGCAGCGTTGCGCTAATAACAGACGGCAGATTCAGCGGTGCAACAAGAGGAGCTTGCATCGGTCACGTTTCACCCGAAGCGGCAAGCGGCGGTATGATAGGCGTTGTTGAAGAAGGCGATATCATCAGTATCAACATCCCCGAAAACAAGCTTGAACTCAAGGTTGATGAAAAAGTTCTTGAAGAGCGAATGAAAAACTTTGTTCCAAAGAAAAAAGAGCTTTCGGGTTATCTCAAAAGATACGCTGCACTTGTTTCAAGCGGAGCGGAGGGTGCAATTTTGAAATGATGAACGAAAAATTAAATGAGTTATATTTAAAACTGAATTCCCTCTGCATTTTCAGAGCCTTGCTTTCTGATTCGGTAATCAGCAGGTTGATGAAATATCTGAAATCTGTTGAAAATGCAGATACGGCCGAAAAAATCAGCCTTTATTCCGAATTTGTTTCCACACTATATGCAAACAACAAAGTGAGCCTTGCGAGGCACGTACACACTGTTGTCGGAAACAATGAAAATGCTTATGTTAAAATCGTCGGCAGCGGAAAAGCAGGCTCGCCCACGATGAAAAAATGCGTTGATGCAGAGATTGAAATTCTGCAATCCGTTGCGGATTTAACCCCTGCCGAGCTTCAGAGTTCGATTGAATGGAACGGATTTCTTCCCGTGTTCAAAGCTGAAAAGGTTGATTTGGCAAACGATTACGCAAAGCGAACAAGGAATATCGGCAAATACGGCTACGGCATTTATGCGAAAAATCATATGTTTCGAATTGACAACGGAAAAATCGTTCCCGTTCTGCACCCTGATGAAATCACGCTTCCCGACCTTATCGGATACGAGCGTGAAAAGAAAATTATTCTTGATAATACAAAAGCTCTGCTTGAAGGCAGAGCGGCGGCGAATATTCTGCTGACGGGTGACGCAGGCACGGGCAAATCCTCAACGGTAAAAGCCGTTGTCAACGAGCTTCACAAAGAGGGACTTCGGATTATTGAGGTCAGAAAGGAACAGCTTCACGAAATCCCTGCAATTCTTGATGAGTTGTCGGAAAATCCGCTGAAATTCATTCTGTTTATTGATGACTTGTCTTTTCATAAGGATGATGATAATTTCAGCGCACTCAAAGCTGTTCTTGAAGGTTCGGTTTCGGCAAAATCAAAGAACATTGTAATCTATGCAACAAGCAACCGCCGTCATCTTGTCAAAGAAAAATTCAGCGACCGTGAGGGTGACGATGTTCATTTTAACGATACCGTTCAGGAAATAATTTCTCTTTCCGACAGATTCGGAATTCATATCACTTTCAACAAACCGAACAAAGAAACATATCTTGATATCGTTCGCAGTCTTATAAATAAAAAAGGTATAAAATGCAATACGGATGAGCTTGAAAGAAAAGCAGAACAGTTCGCTCTCGAAAAAGGCTCACGCTCCGCCAGAGCCGCAAAACAGTTTGTTGAAAACATAATATAAAAATCAAAGCAGGCAACAACCATTTTAAGGATGTCGCCTGCTGATTTTTATCTGTTATCAGACAGTGGAGTGTAATCTGTGCTGCTTCGCAGATACTCTTCCATCTTACCGCTGAGCAGTAATCTGACATAACTCATCGGCTCGTTGTAAATAAGATAATCAAGTTCGGATGTTTCGTACATATTGTTAGCATATTCATTTTCGACAGCGATGCAGTCGATTGATACCATTGAGCCATCGGTGAGTTTGATTTCAATACAAGCAGTATCAATGTTGAATTCACAAGATAAAATATTGTTTTTCATAATTTGCAATTCCTTTCAGTTATTTAATGATAGCTTGAAACAATGTGCGTTTAACCGCCGTTAACAATTTATTCATTGAATCCGTTATGAACACTCGTACCAGATTTAAGAGCATAGCAACAAATGTTGCTATGCTCTTAAAGTTTTAATTTATTCTTACAACAAGGTCGCTTTCGGGGAAGCAACAACAAGGGTGTATAAAATTAAACTGCATATCAGCTATACGGCGTTTGTCTTCACCCTCGGGTATATAAACCTTACCGCTGACAAGCTTGCTTCTGCAAAAACCGCATTCACCTGTGTGGCATCTTGCAGGAACAACTATACCTGCACGCTCAAATGCACAAAGCACGGTTTCGTTGCTGCTTGCTTTAATCACCTTTTCATCACCGCGGTTGATTACGGTAATGCTGTATTCCTTAGGCTCTTCCTCAGCTTTCTTGCCTGATGAGAACACCTCAAAACGGATGTATTTTCTTTCCAAATCTAATTTGGGAAGCTCTGTTTCAAGGAATTTATATAATCCGCCGGGCCCGCATACAAAAACACTGTATTTGCCTTCGGGTGCGTATTTTCTGATGATATCTGCACCGACAAAGCCCTTTTCATATCCTTCCTCGTCGCTGTGGCTGAGCACATAAATCACGTTGATTTTTTCGTTGCGTTCAGAAAGGGCATCAAGCTCTGCCTTAAAAAGAATCTCATCTGAATTTCTGCAGCCGTAAAGTAAAGTAAGCGAACAATCCTCATCGCCCTCGTCTATTGCCCTTGCAAGCGAAAGGAAGGGTGTTATACCGCTGCCGCCCGCAACAGCAACAATGTTTGCGGCATCTCTCAGGGGATTATATGTCATATTACCCTCGGGTGCATAGGCGGTAACCTTATCGCCCTCTTTCCAGTTATCAAGAATATAGTCGGAAACAAAGCCGTCGGCGATACGCTTAACGGTTATCTGATATTCTCCTTTCAGTGCACTTGCGGGAGAAGAAGCTATTGAATATGAACGGGTAACAACCGAATTGCCGATTTCAAGTTTGAAGGTAAGATACTGCCCCGCCTTAAAATATGCAATCGGTGCAGACTCACTTTTGAAATAATAGCTCTTTGCAATATCTGCGTGCTCTTCAACTCTGCTGATAACAAGCTTCTGCTCTTTGGGGTGAAGGCTTTTTGCAACTTTGTTTACCCCGAAATCATCTGTACGGGTAGGAAGCACCGCCTCAGCACCGTTTATAAACTTCATTCTCTCTGTCAGAAACTTTACCGTATTTATGCTGTCTTTAAAGTTGCCGTTTACGGAAAACTTTTTCTTGCTCATTACTTTACCCCCATTTCCATAGCAGAAATTGCAGCCTTTGCCGCCTTATCGCCCGTTGTATAGCTGGGTGAATAACCCATATGTCTGACGGTATATCCGCCCGCAAAATAAAGACCGGGTATTCCTTTTTCTATCAGATCAAAAACAATTCTCTTAACGATACTGTCCTCTTTGCTTGCTTCATATCCGTAAATAGTTCCGGCAGGAGCATCGGTATAGCGTGCATAGGTCATCGGTGCCGCAATTTCGATTTCTTCAATGTGTTCTCTGATTGAAACACCTGTTGCTTTTTCAAAATTATCTATCATTTTTTCGGCAAAAGAAACTTTGGTTTTATAGTAATCTTCTGCAGAAATATTGCTCCATTCATCGCCCGCAAAAATAGATGTCATATAAAGGATACTTGTACCCTCGGGTGAGCAATCGTCAAAAGCTCTGTTGAGGCATACCGTTGCCTGAACATCGTTTGTTTCAAGCTTTCGGCTCAGCTCATAGCACTTTCTGTTATCGTTGTTGGGATAAATGAAATAAGTGTGGTTATCAAGACCCAGCTCATCTGCAGAACGGTTAAGACCAAGGAACACCGCAAAGCCTTTTGATGAAAGAGTTTTGGCGTTGACTTCCTTTTTGAATTTTTCGGGAATATCCTTTTCATCCATAAGCTTTGTATAAGCGTTATACGGCGAAGCATTGCAGATTACCGCTTTTGCATTTATCTGTGTGCCGTCATCAAGCATAACACCTGTTGCAACACCGTCTTTGATAATTATTTTGCTGACGCTTGTGTTGAACCAAGCCTCACCGCCGTTTTCGGTGAACGCTTCAAGTAAGGCTGTACTTATCTTGTGGCTTCTGCCTCTGGGAATAACCGCACCGTCAATTATATATGCGTGAAGCATTGTGAAATAGTGGATAACATTGAGTTCATCTGTAGGCTGACCAAGGTAGCACCAGTAACCGTTAAGTATATCCCTTGTTTTTTTGCTTACTCCGAATACACTCAGAACCTCATCAACAGAATAGTTTGCAACCTTGAGAAACTCTGTGTGCTCAGAGAAGATTTCTTTTATCATTGAGGGCTTGAATTCATCAATCGCTTCAACAAAATCGAGAGTTTTTTCAACGCTTTCGATAAGGTCAAAAATCTTTCTCACAACCGCCGACGAGCCGGGGTCATACTCTTCAAGCTTGTTGATAAACGCTTCCTTACCCAGAGGCATAACATAGTCGCACTTATCGTTTTCGTCGAGCGTGATTAATCTGTATGCTTCATCGAGTGAAATCCATTCTATTTTATCTGCCGCACCAACTTCTTCAAAAATCTTCTGAAGCGGTGATTTCCCCGTGATAGGTCCGATACCGCAAAGTTCGTGAAGCGATGCTTCAAACTCAAATCTGCCCCTCACAAAGCTTGTGGCAAAACCGCCCGGAAGATTATGGCGTTCAACAAGCAACGTCTTTTTCCCTTCTTTGGCGAGGCGTGCCGATGCAACAAGTCCGCCGTTTCCGGCACCGATAACAACTGCATCATAACTTTTTATCATATTTCCACTTCTTTCGTAATAATATCTGACACACATATAGTGTATCATAATTTTGCAAAGCTTACAATAGAACATTTTTTTATTTTTTTGTCCAAAATTGCTTATTAATATTTTCAAAAAACACTTGATAACTTTTTGGCATTGCGATAATATAATACTGAAATAAATAACCGATACAGGTGAACAAAATGAAAAAGATATTGATAGTTGTTGATATGCAAAAAGATTTTGTTGACGGTGCTCTCGGCACTGCCGAAGCTGTTGCAATTGTTGACAATGTTGTGAAAAAGATTGAAAATTTTGACGGTGACATTATCGCAACCTATGATACTCACAGCGATAACTACGCAGAAACTCAGGAAGGCAGAAATCTGCCCGTACCCCATTGTATCAAAGGCTCAGACGGTTGGGAGCTTGATTCAAAAGTACAGGCGGTTCTCGACAAAAAAGGCTTTACCGCAATTGAAAAGCCCACCTTCGGCTCAGTTGATTTGCCTGAATATATCAGAAAAAACTACAATGCGGATGAGATTGAAATTGAACTTATCGGTCTTTGCACGGATATCTGTGTAGTATCCAACGCACTTCTTATGAAAGCAAACTTTCTTGAAACAAAAGTGAGCGTTGATGCATCGTGCTGTGCGGGTGTTACCGTTGACAGCCACAACGCCGCACTCCTTACAATGAAGATGTGTCAGGTCAACGTTACCGAATAATCAAACCGACGGAGGTATATTAAAATGTTTGATGCACTTAAAATCAAAAACGAATGTGTTGAATGGATAAAAAACTTTTTTGAAGCAAACGGAAAAGGCTGCAATGCCGTTGTAGGTATTTCAGGCGGTAAGGACAGCTCGATTGCCGCCGCACTTTGCGTTGAAGCCCTCGGCAAAGACAGAGTTATCGGCGTGCTTATGCCTCAGGGCACTCAGCACGATATAGACAAAGCATATATGCTTGTCAACCATCTCGGAATAAAACATTATGAAGTAAATATAAAAGATGCGGTTGACGGTATACTGAACAATTTACCCAAAGAGCTTGAAATCACCGCTCAGACAAAGCAGAATATTCCTCCCCGAATCAGAATGTCAACCCTCTATGCGGTTTCACAAAGCTGCAACGGAAGAGTATGTAACACCTGCAATCTTTCGGAAGACTGGGTAGGATATTCAACCCGTTACGGCGATTCCGTAGGCGATTTTTCGCCGATGAGCAACCTCACCGTTACCGAAGTCAAAGAAATCGGTCATCTTCTCGGAATTCCCTCAGAGCTTGTTGAAAAAACTCCGATTGACGGACTTTGCGGCAAAACCGATGAAGAAAATCTCGGCTTTACCTATGCGGAGCTTGATATATATATCCGTACAGGAAAAATCGAAGATGCCACCAAAAAAGAGCTCATTGACAGAAGGCATAAAGCAAATCTTTTCAAGCTTCAGCTTATGCCCTGTTTTTCACCTGAAATATAACAAATATCAGTCGGCTTGCAGAGGAATTTACCTTTGTAAGCCGATTTGTGTTATCAGCAAGTATCGCTTCAACATTTATTTGACATCATTATAATTCTTATTGTATAATTACAACAGCCAGTATAAAAATGAAATCAGGAGGCTTCGGTATGTGGGAAATAATCAGAATTATCGTATCGATTTTTGTTGCGTTTGAAACCTTGATTACGGGTGCTTTGGGCGGCGTAAGTTTCAAGAATATTGAAATGCCTGAAATACCCGAAGGTCAGTACGGTCAATATGTTGACCCGTTTATCGGCACAGGCGGTACACCCTGGACCTGTGCAATGCTCAGCCCCGCGGCAACCGTACCTTTCGGCTCGGTAAGGCTCGGCCCCGACACTTGTTTTGTTGGCGGCGGATATCTTATCAAAATGAACACTTCGGGCTATTATTATGAGCAGGGACACATAAAAGGCTTCAGCCATTCAAGGCTTTCGGGCACAGGTGCCGAAGATTACAGCCATTTCAGAGTTACACCCGTTTCAGGCAAAAACAAGCCTGCGGTTATGACTTATTCCCACTCAAAAGAAGCCGCATCTCCCGGTTATTATTCGGTATATCTGCCGTCTGTAGGCTGCCTTGCAGAGCTCACCGCAGATGTGCATACAGGCGTTCACC
This sequence comes from Acutalibacteraceae bacterium, assembly GCA_036308705.1. Lineage (GTDB taxonomy): Bacteria > Bacillota > Clostridia > Oscillospirales > Acutalibacteraceae > CAG-177. The sequence continues at coordinate 460 of JAXJVE010000083.1, read as the reverse complement.
GTTATACTTTCAACGGCAGTAACGACGCCCGCCTTTTCATTGACGTTACAAGTGCCGCCGCAAACAAAACTTCAAAAGACGGCAAGGTAAAATATGATGCCGAAAGCGGTATGATTTCGGGCAGCTGCATGATTGACGGTCAGTTTTCAGGCAGATCAGACGGTCTGCCCGCATATTTTGTTGCAGTTGCGGATAAGCCCGTTGTTTCATACGAAATCAGCGAAAAAGGTATCGACCTCAACTTCGGCAACCTGAACGGCGAAAGCGTTGAGCTCAAGCTCGGCATAAGCTATGTGAGTGAAGAAAACGCCCTTCTTAATCTCAAAAAAGAAACCGACGGCCTTGATTTTGACGCAGTAAGAGAAAACGCCGCAAAGGATTGGGAGGACCGCCTTTCGGTAATTAAAATTGATGCCGACGATGAAACAAAAACAATTTTCTACACCGCACTTTATCACAG
>JAXJVE010000082.1:0-7376 GCA_036308705.1 Acutalibacteraceae bacterium | reverse complement strand
TGCTGCTGACCGCCCGAAAGTTCGCAGGGATAAGCATCAAGCTTTTCCGAAAGGCCAACTTTTGCAAGAATATCCTTTGCATTTGAATCAATTTCAGCAAGAATCTGTTTTTTGTTCTTTCTCCAGTCAGCTCTTTTCTTTGCCTGAAGTTCACAGGCGAGGGTTACGTTTTTAAGCACCGTATACTGCGGAAAAAGATGGAACTGCTGAAAGACAAGTCCAACCGAAAGGCGATTTTTCTTTATCTCTTCTTTTGTAAGCTTATGTTCGTTTTCGCTGTCAAAAACAAAGTTGCCGTTAACTTTAATCTGACCTCTGTCAGCAGTTTCAAGCGAGGTTATGCAGCGAAGAAGAGTTGTTTTACCGCTGCCCGATGAACCGATAATCGAAAGAACCTTGCCTCTTTCAAGCTCAAAATCGATACCGTTGAGAACATGGTTACTGCCAAAGCTTTTATTAAGATTTTTAACTTCAAGTATTGCCATATTTCTCACCCCGATCAATTATGATAATAGTCAAGTTTCTTTTCGATTTTGCCAAAAAGAACCGTAAGAAGGCCGTTAAAGATAAGATAGAATGCCGCCGTGTAGAACATAGGCCACATAAGACCGTCTGACTTTGCAAAGGACTGTGCACTCCAGATAATTTCATAAACTGCAATGGTTCTTGCAAGCGATGTATCCTTAACGAGAGTTATGATTTCGTTGCCCATAGGGGGAATAACTCTTTTTATAACCTGCATAAGAACAACTTTGAAAAAGGTCTGCGATTTGCTCATACCGAGCACCTGACAGGCTTCATACTGACCCTTGGGAATGCTTTCAATACCACCTCTGTAAATCTCAGAAAAATAGCAGGCATAGTTGATTACGAATGCTATGATAACTGCAACAAAACGGTCAAAAACAGACCAGGTTGCAAGCCACGAAATTATAAAATTGGGATTCGGAATTTCTTCCGCCCAGGCACCGATAAGACCGGGGCCGTAGTAAACAACAATAAGCTGGAGCATCAGCGGAGTGCCTCTGATAACCCAGACAAGTGTTTTCATAATCCATTTGAGAGGTGCGAATTTACTCATTGAGCCGAAGCATATTATCAGACCCAACGGCAACGCACCGAGAAGAGTAAGCATAAAGATTTCAACCGTTGTGCCGAAACCTTTAAGCAAATCAAGAGTTACTTCCCAAAACATAAATACCGTTACCTTTCATCAGTCACGAAAAGGCAGAGGGCTTTTGTACCCTCTGCCGCAAGTTTTAAATTGATTATGCGAGTGTAAGTTCGTACTTTTCAGCAAGACCCTGAAGAGTACCGTCTGCCTTGAGCTCAGCCATAATATCGTTGATAGCAGCTGTAAGGTTTGAATCCTTACGGCAAGCAATACCGTATTCTTCTGATGTGAGTTCAAGTGAGTAGCCGAGGTTTGCATAGCTTGTGCCTTCGCCTGTCATTGCGTCAGCCATTGTGATGTCAATGATGCAAGCATCTGCAGCACCGCTCTTAACTTCCTTAAGAGCATCAGCCTGAGTGAGAACTGCTGTGTAATCAAGGCTGTTTTCTTTTGCAGCTTCTTCACCTGCTGAACCTGCTTCAACTGCAAAATCAAGAGTTGCAAGGCTTTCTGCTGTTGCAAAGTTTGCAAGGTCTGCTGACTTCATAACAACAACCTGTGCGTTCTTAACGTATGCGTTTGAAACTGAAGCATTTTCTTTAGCTTCTGTTGTGATTGTCATACCGTTCCAGATGCAGTCGATTGACTTTGCATCAAGTTCAAAGAATTTGTTATCCCAGTCGATTTCGATGAATTCAACTTCAACGCCGAGCTTTTCGCCTGTAAGACGTGCAAATTCAGCATCAAAGCCTGTCCATTCGCCGTTTTCATCTTTGAAATCCATGGGTGCGTAGTCTGTGATACCAACAACAAGTGTACCCTTGTCTTTGATGTATTTGAGGTCGCCGTCAACTGCAGCTGCCTGATTATCTGTAGGTTCTGTTGTGCCGCCATTGTTACCGCCGCAAGCTGCGAACGAGAAGAGCATAAGACCTGCGAGAACGAGAGCTAAAATCTTTTTCATTTCTTTGTGACTCCTTTTATTTTATTATTGTGGTATTACATTACCATATTAAAGTGTTTTTGTCAACATTATTTTCATTATACATAAAAAGATTCTCCGTTTTACAAACAAAAGCAAAACGGAGAATACCTCTCTGATTATATTGCGGCATCCATACGGCTATTATAAAGCTCGCTGTAAAATCCGCCTTTTTCCATAAGTTCCTCGTGATTTCCCTGTTCAACGATATTACCGTTTTTCATAACAAGGATAACATCGGCATTCTTGATTGTTGAAAGTCTGTGAGCAACAATAAAACTTGTTCTGCCCTGCATCATTCCGGTAAACGCTTTCTGAATTCTGATTTCCGTTCGGGTATCAATAGATGATGTTGCCTCGTCAAGAATAAGCATAGGCGGCAGGCAAAGCATAACTCTTGCAATGCAGAGAAGCTGTTTCTGACCCTGCGAAAGCCCTGAATTTTCATCAGAAATAACGGTGTCGTAACCGTTTGGCAAACGCTTTATAAAGCTGTGAGCGTGAGAAGCCTTTGCCGCTTGTATAATTTCATCATCGGTTGCATCGGGTTTGCCCATTGCGATATTTTCCCTGACCGTGCCTTCTTTGAGCCAGGTATCCTGAAGCACCATACCGTAGCTTTTGCGAAGGCTTTCTCTTGTTGCACCGTTGATATCAACGCCGTCAACACTGATTTTTCCTTCATCAATATCATAAAAACGCATAAGCAGATTGACAAGAGTTGTTTTGCCGCAACCCGTAGGCCCGACTATCGCAACTCTGTTGCCGCTTTCAACCGAAAGGTTAAGGTCTTTTATGAGTTCTTTATCTTCTGAATATGAGAATGAAACATTTTCAATCTCTACTCTGCCGTCAACATTGCTGAGCACCTTTGCATCGGGTATATCGGGAGTCTGCGACTCTTCTTCAATAAGCTCAAAAAGTCTTTCGGCACAAGCTAATGAATTCTGCAATTCCGCTATAACGCCAGAAATTTCGTTGAAGGGTTTTGTATACTGATTTGCATAACTGAGGAAGCAGGAAAGCTCACCTACGGTTATTGTTTCGTTTATAACCGCAATCGCACCGAGAAGCCCTACCGCCGCATAAACCATACTGTTGACAAATCTTGTGCAGGGATTTGTCAGCGATGAAAAGAATATAGCCTTAAGCGAATATTTTGCATATCTTTCGTTAATTTCGTCAAATTCTTCAAGGCTCTTTTCTTCTCTTGAAAATGCGGTAACAACTTTTTTATTGCCTACCGTTTCTTCAACATAAGCGGTCTGCTCACCTCTTGTTTTCGCCTGAAGTCTGAACATTGAATGTGTTCTTTTGGCAATAAATCTTGCAACAAAAAGCGAAAGAGGGGTCAAGATAACAACCGCAAGCGTTATTTTCCAATCAATGGAAAGCATAAAACAGAGCGTGCCGAGAATTGTCACAACACCCGTAAAAAGCTGGGTGAAGCCCATAAGAAGACCGTCTGCAAACTGGTCGGCATCGGAGATAATTCTGCTTACCGTATCGCCCGAAGGCTTTGAATCAATATAGCTCAGAGGAAGAGTCTGGATTTTTTCCATCGCCGAATTGCGTATATCCCTCACAACTCTGAAAGTTATACGGTTATTGAGTGTATTCATCACCCACTGCATTGCGGCAGTAACAAGTGCGGCTATGCCGATTTTGTAAAGATACGGCATAAGTGCATTGAAATCAACCTTACCCGCACCGATTGCGGTATCAATCGCATTACCCGCAAGTACGGGAATATAAAGGCTCAGTGCAACACTTGAAGCCGCAAGAAAAATTGAAACAAAGAGATGTATTTTATATCTGCCTACATATCTGAGCACCTTTCTGAGAGTGCTCTTGTTTACCTTCTTTTTCATACACTCTCCTCCTCATCAAACTGCGAGAAATGAATTTCTCTGTACACAGCATTATTTTTAAGGAGTTCTTCGTGTGTGCCGATTTCGGCTTTACCGTCATCAAGAACAATTATTTTATCGGCGTGCATTATCGACGATGTACGCTGAGATACAATAAACACCGCTTTATCGCCCTGAGAAACGGCTATTGCTTTACGCATTGCGGCATCTGTAGCGTAGTCGAGTGCACTTGAGCTATCGTCAAGAATAAGAATATCCGCATCTTTAAGAACGGCTCTTGCAACCGCAAGTCTTTGCCTCTGACCGCCCGAAAAGTTCCTGCCGCCCTGTTCAACAACTGCATCAAGCCCACCGTCTTTCTGCATTACGAACTCAGCTGCCTGAGCAGTTTCAAGTGCTTTCATAATTTCTTCGTCTGTTGCATTTTCCTTGCCCCAGAGCATATTTTCACGGATTGTACCCTTGAAAAGAACGGATTTCTGGGGTACAACAGCGATTTTTGAACGCAGTTGTTCAAGCGGAAGTTCATTAACGTTAACACCGCCCGCAAGCACCTCGCCGCCGCTTGCTTCATAAAAAGCGGGGATAAGATTTACAAGCGTTGTTTTGCCCGAACCCGTTGAACCGATAATTCCTACGGTTTCACCCTTTTTAACACAAAAGCTGATATTTTCAAGTGAATTATCGCCCGCACCTTCATAAGCAAATGAAACATTGCGGAATTCAAGAATATTTTCACTTTTATCGCTGAGCAATCCGTTGCCTCCGTTTCTCTCTGCGGGAGTTTCGAGTGCGGCACTTATTCTGCCCGCACAGGCAACGGATTTTGTGATGCTGATAATAAGACTTGCAAATTTTACAAGTTCAACAAGAATCTGCGACATATAGTTATAAAGTGCAACAACGGCACCCTGGGTTATAACACCCGCTTCAACACGTATTGCTCCTTTATAAATAAGCACCGCTATGCCGATGTTGATGATAACACAGGTCATCGGATTGAGAAGTGCGGATATTCTGCCCGTAAACTCCTGAATTTTTGTAAGCAAATCGTTTCTCTCTCTGAACTCTTCAATCTGCTCATCTTCTTTGCAGAATGCCCTGATAACCCTTGCACCCGTAAGGCTTTCTCTTGAAGTGCAGAGCACTTTATCAAGTGCCGCATGGACTTTTTTATAAAGCGGAATACACGAAAACATTATTCCGAAAACAACTATTGAGAGAAGCGGAATAACAACCGCAAAAGTAACCGCCGCCTTTGAATCAACGGTAAATGCCATTATCATTGCACCGATAACAACAAACGGCGAACGCAGAAGCAAACGCAAAGTTAAATTGAGCCCGTTCTGAACGCTGTCCATATCGCCTGTCATACGGGTAATGAGCGTTGAAGTGCCCGATTTATCAACCTCTTTGTAAGAAAATCTGCCGATATGTTCATACAATGCGTGCCTGAGCCTTTTCACAAAATCAACAGATGCCTTTGCCGCAAAAAACTGTGCGGTAACAGAAAACGCAAGACCGACTGCACCCAGAAGCACAAGTACACCGCACATTTTTAATATGTATCCGTTATCCGAGTTGCCGATACCCGTATCAATTATTTCTGCAATAACAAGAGGAACAAACAGTTCAAGAATCGCTTCAAACATTTTGAAAAGCGGTGCAAGAACACATTGCAGACGGCTGCCTTTCAGATACTTTAAAAGTTTAGTCATATCAAAAACCTTCCGTAAATTTCTAACCTTATTATTTTACCATATTTAAAAAAGTTTGTAAACAGATAACCATGCTAAAATAATTGTTGTTATTTTTCTTTTAAAGAACTATAAAAAAAGCAGGTTGTGGTAATATTCATTTGATTTTGAAAATAACAGGAGGAAATTCCTATGAAAGCTACAAAAGTAACACATTTCGGTATTCAGCGTAAAATTGTTGCAAATATGACCGCTGAAAGCTGGGAAACAATCCCCCATATTTCTTATGTATATGAACCCGAAGTAACAAAATTTATGGATATCGTTAAAGAGCTTAACGATTCAGGCAAATTCCCCGTAAAAATTACCGTTAACACCATCATGCTCAAGGCTCTTACAGAAGCATTCAAAGAAGCTCCTCAGCTCAATGCACATATCAAGTTCAACCGTAAACTTGTAAGGGGCGAAATCACCGAATGGGATGAAATCCACGCAGGTATGACCTGGATTCTCCCCAACGGCGAAATGATGACAATCAACCTTCACGACATCGGCAACAAGAGTCTTGTTGAGCTTACCGAGTACATCGCAGATGTTGCAAGAAAAATCGGCAACACCGACCTTACAGAGGTTATGTTCTCAGTATCATTCAACGATACAATCGAAAAGCTCAAGAAGGGCAAAATCAAGCAAGCAATTCTTCGCCTTGTAGGCGCAAAAACAGGTAAGCACAAGATTAAAACTCTTAAGGGCAAGGCAAAGAAAGAATACAATGCTATCCCCGAAACAGACAGACTTACCGCATATGATATCAAGCAGGGTACTGTTACAATTTCAAACATCGGTTCAATCACAAGAGGTATCCCCGGTCACGCATCGCTTCTTTCAATCATTCCTCCTCAGGTATTTGTTGTCTGCATCGGTTCAGCAAACAAACAGCCTGTTGTCAAGCAGGATGAAAACGGCAACGATATCATAGCTGTCGGTCAGGTAATGCCCATCAACCTCGTATTTGACCACCGAGCACTCGATTTCGGCGACCTCGTTCCCTTCATCAAAAGACTTGAGGATATCTTCAAGAATCCCGAGCAGATGTATAATTGGTAAAATGCAAACTCCTTTGCTTCGGCAAGGGAGTTTTTTTATTGACAAAAATTTTATATCGCATTACAATTAAATCAAATTCCAACGAAAGGCGGATTATAATGCAAAACTATTATGATATATATTTTCAGCAAGGCGAAAACCCCGTTTTCTGTTACAGAAGCGGGCTTGCTGTTTATGAGGAAACTTTCTTAAACGGCAGTCTTGTTTCTTCGGGATATAATGCCGCAGGCTATCCGTTGAATGTTCTCACAAACTTTCCGTCAAGGCTAAATCCCATTGATTTTCACGAGCCTTCGGCATTCAATATCGAGCTTGACGGCCAGTGTATTGACTATAATCTTGAATTTGAAAGTTATGAAATATCAGAAACCGAAAACAGCAAGGAAGCTGTAATAATACTCAAAAGCAACATAAAGCCCGTCAAAGTGAAAATACATACTCTGCTTGACGGAACTCAGATGTTCAGCCGATATATCGAAATTGAAAATCTTTCCGATAAAAATATCTGCCTGAGCAGACTTTCTCTGCTCTCGGGCGGTGTCGAAGAAACAGACCGCAGCAGATATTCAGTTAAAAACGATATAAATAAAATTTACTCTGTCGGA
>JAXJVE010000081.1:0-5132 GCA_036308705.1 Acutalibacteraceae bacterium | reverse complement strand
GTTGCATCTTCGCAGATACTTGCAACTGTTTTTGCAGCAAGTTCTTTGAGTTCGAAGGTTCTCTCGTCGGAGATTACGGGGTCAAGATGTATTGAAAGCTCAATGCCGAGTTCTTCTTTGGCTTTCTTTTCAATCATATCAATTGTGTCGTGGCTTTGAAGAATATCAACATCCGCAGGTACTTCAGCGTGGATTGATGCAAATATTTTTGCATGGCCGTAAGTGTGAACAACAAGGTCATGTATACCTACCACACCGTCCGAAGAAAGAACAAGCTTTTCTATATCTTCAACAATTTTTTTATCGGGCGGTTCGCCGAGCAGGGGACCCATTGTTTCTTTGATAATATTTATACCCGCATACAAAATAACAAGAGCAACAATAATGCCCATAACGGCATCTATCGGTAAATCGGTATATTTGGAGGCGATCAGAGCTATGAGTGAACAGAGAGTAGCTGCAATGTCACCTATGCAGTCGGTAATAACAGCGTTAACCGTTACGGAATTTACCATTTTTCCGATTTTTCTGTTAAAAAGTGCAAGCCATATTTTACCGAATATAGAAAGTATAAGCACAATAACCGCAGGTACACTGAAAATTACTGCTTCAGGATTTTTGAATTTATCTATTGATGTTTTAATCAGTTCAACACCCATAATCAAAATGAAAAATGCAAGAGTAAGAGCGGATATATACTCTATTCTTCCGTGACCGAAGGGGTGTTCTTTATCTGATGGTTTGCCTGAAATTTTAAAACCTATAAGGCTGATTACCGATGAAACGGCATCAAAAATATTGTTTGTACCGTCTGCGATTATAGAAACACTTTTGGTTAAAAAACCAAAAATCATTTTGAAAACAGAAAGTATAACATTAATCAGAATTCCTACAACACCGCTGAGCGTTCCGAGTCTGATACGAACTTTTTCACTTTGTGTGTTACGGTAATCTTTAACAAAAAGTTTAATTATAAGCATACTCATAAATCTGATTCTCTCAATCCTTTACAATGTGTACGTCAAGCTGGTCAAGCGGTTCGGGAATGTTATATTTAACAAAAGCGGCTTTTACGCTCTCCTGCATATAGTAATATACATCCCAATAATCGTTGCTGTCACACCAGATAAGACAGGCAATATTTACGTTTCTCAGCTCATGTTCTTTAATTGCAATCAAAGGTTCTGGTGTTTTTAAAATCAAGTCATTTTGGGATATAACTTCAAGCAGAGCTTCTTTTGCTTTTGCAAAATCCGCATCGTAAGAAAGCGGAAATGTAAAGTCGATTCGTCTTTTTTTCTCGGCATTGTAGTTGATGATATTGCTGTTTGTAATAGTTGAATTCGGAACAATAACACGTTTGTTATCGGCAGTCAGAAGAGTTGTATACATCATTTTGATTTCCTGAACACTGCCGCTGACTTCACCGATATCAATATAATCGCCGTTTTTGAAAGGTTTATTGAATATAATCTGTATTCCGCTTGCAAACTGACTTATGCTTGATTGAAATCCAAGACCTGCAGTTATACCTGCAGCACCGATTGCTGTCAAAAAAGAGCTTACATCAATTTTAAGTGCCGAAAAGGCGGAAAGAACAAAAATAAGATTCACAAAAAACATAACCATTGTTTTGATAAATGAGTGAACCGATGAATCAACGCCTTTTGCTTCCATAACTTTTACGAGTAATTTACCGATTATTTTTGAAAAAATAAAACCAATAATTATAATTATAATTGCTGTCAGAATTGTTGGTATTTTATCAATGAGTTCACCGATTATTCTTTCATAATCTTTGTTTTTTAAGAGTTCAAAAAATGTTTCTCCGTTAGAATCAAGTGCATAGAAATTCATTTTTAATCCTCCTTATTTATTTATATCTAAACAATTATATATGTTTTTTTATTCAAAATCAATAGCACATAAAAAAATACCTTTTTTATAATTCTTATTTTAAGGTTGACAAATCGACTGTTATATTTTATAATAGTTACGCTGAATTGGTGAAAAAGGATTTTTACATCAACAAAGCAAAATTGCCGGTGTGGCGAAATCGGCAGACGCAAGGGACTTAAAATCCCTCGGTGGCAACACCGTACCGGTTCAAGTCCGGTCACCGGCACCAAAATGTTCTCCGCTTGCGCATAGGAGGCATTAATTAATGAATAATGAATAATTAGAGCTTTTCGGCACTTCACATAAATTCTCAGCAAGGGAACAACAATTGTAGTTATGTGATTTTTTCGGAAAACTCAAAATTATTCATTGTTCATTTTTTTTTATATAAAAAATTACCGCTGCTATCATTTTGATAACAGCGGTTTGTTTATTTTATGAGCATTTTAAGAATGTTTGGATTTTTAGTTGTTATGTTATCCGGTCTGAACGAAAGTGCTTTATACATATCGTTTATATTATTTGCAGTCCATAACGAAACAAGCAGGTCGCTTTTTTGAACTGCATATACCATTTTTTCTGATACACCTTTAAAATTTGAATTAATACCTATAGCACCTGTTCTTTTTGCAGTTGAAATAATTTTTTTAAGATATTCATCATTATTGCTTTCTTTTGTTGAGGGGTTATAATTTATATAAAAGGGGATTGAAGAGGTTGCTTTAACGGTTTCAATCCAATCTTCAAAAACACCCGTATAAAATACTCTGTTTTCAAGTTTTTTCAACTTAACAAGATTATCAACCGCACCGAGGTTTTTGGTTGATTTTATATCGAGATTTATTTTACATGTATCACTTTTAGCGACTTCATCGAGTGCATCCTCAAAAAGAATTCCTTGGTTTTGAGAAGGTGACGAATTGTGAATTATAACAGGTGTTCCGTCAGGTCTGAAACTTACATCAAATTCAACAACCTGAGCACCCCACTCAATAGCCTTCCTGACAGAACTTACTGTGTTCATTTTTGTGTGCAGTGCACCGCTGTGACAGGTAATTGTGAAACCGTCAACGACTGAAACCTGTTCTTTAATTCTGAACTTTGAAAAATGTTCTGATAATTTGCATTTTATATTTGAAAAAAATAATTCCATAAAATCACCTCTAAAAAAATTAAATCATAAATTTGGCTCGTTGTCAAATATAAATATTATTGCATTTATGTTGTTAAAGTAAATAAAATATATTGAAAAGTTGCAAAGATTATGTTATAATTATACAAATAGTATTTGGGGGATGTTGTGTTGGAAGAGAATAAAGCTGTTGTTCTTGAAGAACAAAATGATATTCTTAGCATAGATTATGAAAACGGCGTAAAAAACCCTTTGCTCAGAAATCGGCGTTATGTCGGTCAGAAAGAACGTATCGGCTATCTTCTTAACGATGTATCTGCAAGTTTCAATATTGATAAATACAAAGACAGATTTATTTACGATATCGTTAAACTTGATTTTGATTTTCTTGCTGTTTTCGGCTTGTTTTCCGGTTTATGGGATGTTCTTAACGATACTTTTATCGGAGTTATAGTTGACCGTACCAGAACAAGATGGGGCAAATTTAAGCCATATATTCTTCTTGGTAAAATACCTCTTACAATTATCGGTTTATGGTATTGGTTTATGCCGGTTGTGTTTGAAAACACATCTGAAGATTTTATCCCTAAGCTTGTTTTTTATGCAGTATTTTCAATTGTTTGTGAAACGGCAAACACCTTTACCACAATTGCGGGTACAGGTTTTATGTCAACAATAACACCCGATCCGATTGAGCGAACAGGTCTGATAACAATGGCAAAGCTTTTTTCGGGATTTGTCGGAGAAAAAATTCCCGAACTTCTTTTCGGTTTGCTTCTTGATCTTGTTAACAATAATGTTGTCAGTTGGAACAGAACAAGTCTTTTTGTAGGTTTCGGTATATTTACCGCTGTTGTTGGTTGTTTGCTTTCATTCTATTTTATCTGCGTAACCAAAGAAAGAGTTCCTCAGTCTATTGAAAAACCCAACGTTTTACAAGGTCTGAAAGCTATTCTTAATAACAGACCTATTCTGATTTATACTCTTTCAGAGTTTCTTGCGGGCTTTCAAATCAACAAGGGCAGAACAAACTATTTTATCGACGTTCTCGGTTCGGCTACATATCAGACAATTGTCGGTATTCCCGCTTCTCCCATTTCAACTATCAGTTATGCTTTTGTTGCTCCGCTTCGTAAAAGATTTTCAACAAAGGCATTATGGATTCTCCAAAGCGTATGGACAGATGCTTGTTGGCTGACAGTATTTGGTATCGGTTCAATCGGTGGTATGTCAAACGGTCTTTATAAAAACAAATGGGTTATGCTTCCGTTGCTCGCAGTTGAAGAAATGGTTGAAATGTGTATGTACGGTATTAAAAACGTTATTCCCGATGAGATTCTCAATGAGGTAATGGATTATTGTGAGTGGAAAAACGGCTACCGTGCAGAGGCTATGACAGGCGTTGCAAGAGACCTTGTAAAAAAATTACAAGGCATTGTAATGGGTTCGATTCAGCAGTTTATTATGAAGAGAATCGGTTATGTTCAGGGTCTTTCAATCGGCACTCAGGCTGACTCAACCAAATGGTGGATTTTTGCAATGGGTACAGGTATTCCCATTATTACGGGTGCACTCGGCGTTATTCCGAAGTTCTTCCATAACCTCAACGGTGAAAAGCGTGACAGAATGTATCAGGAACTTTTTGCAAGGCGTGAAGCTATGCGTAATGCGATTGAATCTGCAAAGGATTCCGATGAGGTTAACAGAATTGCAAAAGCACAGATGAACAAAGAATACGGTCAGAATTAAAAATAATAACGGGTCGGAATTTCCGACCCGTTATTATTTATATTGTTATACATTGACGAATAAGGTTGTACATTTCTTTTCCGTTTGCGGGTTTGAAATATGTATTATTCTGGCAAACAGTTCCGTCTGAGAAAATAAAGAAAGCGTGAAGCAATCCTTTATTATCCGTTATTTCAACATAATAATAATTTGTTGAATATTCAGGCTTTGATGTGGGATTCAGCTTGAAATTATTATACGTTTCAACTATTTTTGCTTTATCTTCGCTTGAAATTTGCGTTACGGTATATTTCATTCCCGATGCACCTGTATCAACCACAAATGATACGGGTTTAGTTATATAACTTCCCGC
>JAXJVE010000080.1:0-3051 GCA_036308705.1 Acutalibacteraceae bacterium | reverse complement strand
TCCTTTTCCTGCAGCTATATATAAAAGCTGATAATCGTTTCTTCCTTCAGGGTGGGGAGTTTCTATTACGGGGCCCGTATGCACCCTGTAATAACCGCAGTTGTTTACTCTTATGGGCACGGTTAAATCTTCAAGATTAGGGTTTTCATCGTCAACATAAGCTACGTTTATATACATAAAATACACTCCTTATGTGATAATGTATATATTATACAGTAAAATGTACATGTTTTCAACCTTGAACGAAGTGATTTTGTGCATATTTTGGTTAATTTTATTTATTGAAAATGTAAATTGTCGATTGTATAATGAAATTGCAAAATAAAGTTGCAAACGCAAAAAGCGTAAAAAAACAAAGACAAGGAGAAAAAACATGGAACAGAAAAAGTATTTGAAATGGTATCACAAAGTGGGCTACGGCTCCGGCGACGTTGCAGGTAACTGCGTTTACGCACTCTTAACCGCATTTATGATGATTTATCTGACTGACACGGTCGGACTGAGCATGGGTATCGTAAGCACCTTAATTGCGGTATCAAAAATTTTTGACGGCGTATCGGATTTCTTCTTCGGCAGAATGATTGACAAGACTCACTCCAAAATGGGTAAAGCCCGTCCTTGGATGCTCTGGCCTTACATAGGCTGTTCAGTTTCTCTCGTTGCTTGTTTTGCAGTTCCTATGAATTGGGGCGAAACAGCACAGTACATTTTCTTCTTTATCGCATATACTCTACTCAATGCAGTATTCTTTACAGCAAATAACATCGCTTATGCATCACTTACCGCTCTTATCACAAAGAACACAAGTGAAAGAGTTCAGCTCGGTTCCTTCCGTTTCATCTTCGCCTTCGGTACAAAGATTATTATTGAAGCTGTTACAATTCAGGCGGTAAGCATGCTTGGCGGAGGTGCTTCCGCTTGGAGAACAATCGCAATAATTTATGCGGTTCTCGGCCTTATCGTTAACACAATTTCCGTTTTCTCCGTAAAAGAACTGCCCGAGGCAGACGAAGGTATGGAAAAAGAACGTAAAGAAGAACACAAGCTTACATTCTTCAAATCCTTCGGCTTGCTTATGAAGAATAAGTACTATGTTATCATCTGTGTAACCTACATTATGACTCAGTTTTACGCTTCCGTTATAGGTATGGGTACTTATTACGCAAAGTATATTCTCGGCAACGAAAATCTTTTCAGCGACCTCTCACTTGCAATTAACATAACAATGGTTGTAGCTTTGATTGCACTGCCTATGATTATTCAGAAGATGGGCGGTATGTATAAGCTTAACATTTCCGGTTACATTCTTGCTACTGTAGGCCGTCTCGGAGTTATGGCTGCAGGTTATATAGGCAGTATTCCTCTTATGCTTGCTTTCACAGCAGTTTCAACCTTGGGTATTGCACCTTTACAGGGCGATATGAATGCTCTCATCGCTTCCTGCTCCGAATACACCACATTAAAGACCGGTCATAGACTGGACGGTATGATGTATTCCTGCTCATCACTCGGTATTAAAGTTGGCGGTGCTCTCGGTACAGCTATCTGCGGTTGGCTTCTTGAATTTGCAGGTTATGTTGAAAACGCAGCAGTACAGACTCCCGCAACAGTAAATATGCTCCACTTCCTCTATCTCTGGGCTCCTGTGATTATTTGTGCAGTTGTAGCAGTCCTTCTTTCACAGCTCAAGGTTGAAAAAGCAAACAAAGAGCTTCTTGAAAAAAAGCACATGACAGAAGACGATGTTGAAGTCGTTTACGGTAATGTATAAAGGTGGTTACTATGAAAGAATATCAGAGTTTTGACAGAATTGGCACAATGCCTCACAGAAGTTACTACATTCCTTTTGCTGAAGATGATGCAGTTAAGACTAAGCACAGTATAATCGACAGAACATCAAGCTCACGCTTTACCACCTTTGACGGCGTGTGGCAAATTAAACAGCTTGACCATGTTGAGGATTTTGATGTTAACGATATGCTTGGTGATTCTATCCCTGTGCCTGCCTGTGTGCAGATGCACGGATACGATAACATTCAGTATCTCAATATCAGATATCCTTTTCCCGTAATGCTTCCTCATTTGCCTTATGATAATCCATGCTGGCATTATCGCCGTACCTTTAACCTTAAAAAGAAGGCCGGTGAAAAGTATTACCTTAACTTCGAAGGTGTAGACAGTGCATTTTATCTTTATATCAACGGACAGTTCAAAGGATATTCACAGATATCTCACGCTACAAGTGAATTTGATATAACGGAGCTTGCTGTAAACGGTGAGAATACGGTTGATGTTCTTGTTCTTAAATGGTGCATTTCCACTTATCTTGAATGTCAGGATAAATTCCGTTTTTCAGGTATCTTCCGCAATGTGTATATGCTTACCCGTCCTGAAAATCATATTACAGACTATAAGATTGAAACATCTTTTTCTGATGACAACGGAATTCTCACCTTTATAAACGAAAGTCCCGTAAGCATAAAGATTTCCCTTGAAAACAATGATGTAATTGTTCCTGCCGGTATGAAATCCGAAATGGTAGTTCCCAATGTCAAGCGTTGGACTGCCGATGAACCTAACTTATATACTCTTGAGCTTTACGCTAACGGTGAAAAAATCATCGAAAAGATTGGCTTCAGAGAAATTAAAATTGATGGCAAGGTATTCAGAATCAACGGTGAAGCAGTTAAACTTAAAGGTGTTAACCGTCACGATTTTAACTGTGAAACAGCCGCAACAGTAAGTCTTGAAGAAATGGCAAGGGACATTCACCTGATGAAAGAGCTGAATGTTAATGCAGTCAGAACCTCTCATTATCCTAACAGTCCCGAATTTTATATGCTTTGTGACACATTCGGAATTTATGTAATGGATGAGGCAGACTTGGAAATGCACGGCGCTTGCAGCCGTGACGGCAGATATGATATGGAGCTGTGGTCAGAGTATGCAGAAAATGATTTCTTCACACCGGGCATCACAGACAGACATGTCGCTCTTGTTGAGCGTGACAAAAACCGTCCGAGCGTAATAATCTGGTCTTTAGGTAATGAG
>JAXJVE010000079.1:0-4286 GCA_036308705.1 Acutalibacteraceae bacterium | reverse complement strand
TACGGAATATATGGAGAGCATTGCGCTTCAGGGTGGAAAAGATGTTCCCGATGCATCCGAAAAAGATACTGTTTATTACCGTGAAACATTGCCTCAGCTGTTTACAGAGGCATTTATAGATCTTGAAATTCCTCCGTTTGAAGTTCTGATTCTTGATGAAGCCCAGGATCTTATGACCGAAACTTATCTTGATGTGTTTGATATAATTTTGGAAGGCGGAATTAACGAAGGCAGTTGGTATTTCTTCCTTGATGCCGAAAAACAGAATCTTTATCACGCTTCAATGACTTTTGAAGATATAAAATCAATGCTGAAAAACAGAAAATCGTTTTTTACTGTTTCGTCTTTGACTGATAACTGCCGAAATTCTGTTGCAATTATCGAAAAACTGGATGCTGTTTTCGGCACAAAAACAAAACACCGTTCTGCAGACGAACGCGGTGCGGATGTAGAAATAAAAACCTACAAGAAAACTCTGGAGCAGGGCGAAGAGCTTGAAAAACTTCTGCGCACTCTGGAGAGAGAAGGTGTTTCAAAATCCGAAATAACAATTCTTTCTCCGCTCACTTTTAAAAACTCCGTTGCAATGCAGTTGGATTCGGTTATTTCTGCATCACGAAGCGATAAACATATATTTTTCAGTACAATACAGGCATTCAAAGGGCTGGAAAGTCCCGTTATAATTTTAACTGATATTGAATCTCTTGACCGTGAATCCCAGAAGCATTTGCTTTACGTGGGTATGACACGTGCCAAAACACTTCTTTATATATTGGCGAACAAAACCGTATCAAAATATCTGACCGGAAATTAATTCGGGAGGCAAAGCGAACAATGAATAAAATTGATGAACTTATCCGTGTTGCTGAAAGCTATACGGCAAACGAAGAAGCTTTTGTAAGACATTTCGTGGTGGTTATCAACGGCAAGCGCAGAAAATTAGCTACCTATGCCAACAGCGAAAACGGCAATGCATTGCGTGAACTTCATACTTATATGGCAAAATATGTCCGTGACCTTTATCAGCAGTCGAAATCTTCGTTTGCTTATGCCAAAAAGAAAAGTATCATCGACTGCGTAAAAGTCCACAGCCGTTCAGACGTATTTTTAAAGACAGATATTCATTCGTATTTTAACTCAATCACTTTTGAAGGTGCAGAACGTGTGCTGAACAGATACAAGGTTTATCAGAACAAGTCCGACAGAATAGGAATTCTTCTGAAGGCTTGTTTCTATAACGGACGTCTGCCTCTCGGTTTTGTGTCGTCACCTGTTATATCCGATATATTCCTTGTGGCATTGGACAGAAAATACAGCAAAAGAAAAGATATACTTTATACCCGTTATGCAGACGATTTTATCATTTCTGCGAGAGGAGAAAACAGCGTTTCCGTATTGGATGAAGTGCGTGAAACACTGAGTGACGATCTCGGCAAACAAGGTTTGTTTCTCAATACAAAAAAGACATATATACGCACATTGAAACAGGCAGGAGATGCAATACATCTGCTCGGCGTTAATCTCGTAAAAACCGAAAACGAAGAAAACCGAATCACAGTCAGCGACCGTTATATCAGAGAAACAAGCAAGGCTTTTTCTGATTTGCTGAATTTTGACGGAGACATTGAAGAAAAAACAGAGCTGTGCAATACTGTATGCGGACAAATCTCGTTTATTCAGATGTGCAGTCAGGACAGCTTGAATAAACTTCAGAAAATGGTACGTGTAAAGTGTGGTTATTCAGGTTCACTGCAGGCGAAAGCAATCTGCCGTGCCTGCGGTCTCGAAAAATAATATGTGACAAAAGCAAAAGGTTGTCTCACCGATAAAGTGAGGCAACCTTTTCGTTATATCTTAAAAGGATCCGTTATGAATTCTCAACCAACTTCTGCCAGACTTTGACCATTGCGTAGGTATCGAGTTTGCAGTAAGCAAGGAGATTTTTTCGTGTTTCAGCAACTTCTTCAGGTGACATCGACTTCATATTCTTGAACGCATTCGATGCCTGATCGCCTTTCTGTATGCCCTCAAGATTGTGATAATCAAGCGAAGGCTCATCGGGGTAAAGTGCGGGAAGAACATATTTTATCGAATACGAACCCTGCATTGCGGGGAGATAATAATGCTTTTTTGAAAAAGGAGTCATGAGGTCTTTTATGTTATCGTGAATGTTCATCAGATGGTCTGCAAGGTCGGGATAAACCTCTGCAAGCTTTTTGATGACACTCTTTTCAAAGCCCATATTGTAGGCAGTTGTGCAGACATCCATCGGAATATCGTTGCAGAGTTTTTCTGCGAGTGCACGTCGGGGGTCTGTGCCTGCTTCGGCAAGGAATTCGGTGTGATGGAGTTCACCGTTTTCACTCTCAAGCCAATGGAGCGAATACTGAAACGGAATCTGCTCATAGGGTGAGGTGAAATCAAACGGCGGGATTGCTTCCTGGAATGTTTCGAAGTCGAGGAAATAAAGCGGAAACGAAAGAGAGTCAACGGTTTCACGGATTCCCTTTGCATCGATTTTGCCGATGTTATTAAGGTGAGATTCAACCTGCAAACGCTGATTGCCCTTGATTTCCTTACGCTTTGCAAGACTCTCAAAATCGTAGTCGCCCTCATTGAAGAGTTTCACTTTTGTATCAAACTTAAGTCTGCTGATATCGAAAACATTCGGGTGTTCGAGTCTGCCCGTGCAGTAGTCAAAATATCCGCAGGTGTAGGGTTTGTTGCAATGGCATCCGACCTCACGGCGAGGCTCATAATCGCTTTCCATTATTCTTTCGAGTTCGGGAAGAAAGTCTCTTATACCCGTCTGTCTGCAGTCGGTGTAACACTTCACATCTTCAATCACAAACAGTTCATCAAGGTCAATTTCTCCGTGACGGACATAGCAGGGATTGATATGCACAAGATAAACGCCGTCAACCTTGTAACCGAGACCGCCCAACACATACTGCTGATAAGCGGTATCGTGAAGATAGATTTCGCTTACTGCGGTTGAACTTTTGACTTCATATATTTCAACGTGATCGTTGCCCTTGTTTTTAAGTATATCGACACTGCAGAAAAGACCGTCAAGGGCAAAAGATGCTTCTGCGATAACGGGTGTACCTGCATCGATAAGCCTTTGAGTTTCTTCAAGCATATCGCCCAAATCTCCGAACGGAACTTCGGTGAAATCTCCGAAAAGACCCATTGCAAGATCACCGACCATATTACCCGTTTCAAGAACGGCATCGTTCATAACAGAATCGTCAAATTCTTCGGGTTTGTTTCTGTGAAGCCAGAGCATTTTGGGGCATTGAACAGCATTGCAGTATTTTGATTTTGAAAGTCGCAGAGACATAGTATTCCTCCTCAGACACAAATTTCAATTTTACTTCCGCCTGTTTTTTCTTTGGTGATGATAACTTGCTTATCAATCTTTTCTTTTAGTTCTGCAACGTGGGAAATGATACCCACAAGACGGTTGCCATCGCTTATTTCAGCAAGTGCAGCATTGCTTGATCAAGCGATTCCGAACTTAATGAACCAAAGCCTTCGTCAATAAACATCGTATCAAGTTTTATACCGCCTGCAGAACACTGAATTTCATCTGATAGGCCGAGTGCAAGAGACATCGCTGCCTTGAACTGCTCACCGCCCGAAAGAGATTTGATACTCCTTTCCGTGCCGTTATAATGGTCAACAACCGAAAGGTCAAGACCGCTCTGACTGCGGTTATTATCGGCGGTTTCGCTTCTTTTCAGCTCATACTGGCCGCCCGACATTTTCATGAATCTTGTGTTTGCACGGGCGATGATACGGTCAAAATAAGTCATCTGAATATAGGTTTCGAGCATAACTTTTTCTTTGCCCGAAATGTTGCCGTTGGCGGTGTTATTGAGTGCATTAAGGCTGATTTTTCTTTTTTCAATCGCAATCAACTCTTCGGAAGTTTTGTTGATATTGTTAAGTGACACACTGTTTGCATTAATGCGGACAGCAATATCTTTCTGAATTTTCGCAAGTTCAGATTTTTCTTCAACCAGTTCGGATTTTTTCTCCTCTGCCGCTTCAACGTCAATCACTTCATACTCGGCAACCTGCTTTTTGAGCTGCTTGATTTTTGCATCAAGAGCAACGATTTCTTTTTCAGATTCAGCATAGTTCTTCTCTGCATTTTCAAGGGCTGCTCGCATTGATTTCAGCATATTTTCAAGAGAATTTTTCTTTGATTCAGCTTCGGATTTACTCTCAAATTCAAGACTTTCAGCAAGACTTTTACGCTGCTTTTCAGTTGCTTCAAC
>JAXJVE010000078.1:0-3302 GCA_036308705.1 Acutalibacteraceae bacterium | reverse complement strand
TATTCGTCAAAATAAACTCCGCCCGGTTCAAGAGTTAAATTTCCGTGAAAATCCGAACCCGAAAGCTTGCGGAGTCCGTGCATTTCAGCCCATTTGTATGCAACGGAATTTCTTGAGTCATGGTCACCGTGACCGTTATAAACCTCAACACCGTCAAGAAGTTCGGGGTCAACAACAGTCATACCTATTCTGAACGGATGAGCCTGGAACATTATAAGATTATTTTCTTCAATAACAGCTCTGAACTCTTTGGGGTTATTGAATTTTGTCAAGTCATTTTTGAGCACAAAATCCTCATCGAAGCCGTATACAAGATAGTCGTTATCATTTTCAAGAAAACGCAGTTCCATACCGAGAATGATATGAAAATCCTCGGTTTCAAACTCTTTTGCGGCTCTGTAGCCCGAAAGATATTTCTGCACCTGTTCATCAAAAGTATCGCCGTGTTTTTCAAACTGATAAGCGCTGAAATGGTCGGTTATCACCAAACCGTCATAGCCGAGCATTTTATATCTTTTAACGATGTCTGCAGCCCATTCTCTGCTGCATGAACTTGCCTCTTTTGTGTGAATATGAGTATCAAAAAGATATTTTTTCATTATAATCATCCCTTTATCAAAACTGATTTTTATTATATACCTTTGCTACACAATATTCAATAGAAAAGTTTTAAATTATCGCCTCAAGCGACAAAATTCATAGCAAAACAATGTTATAATTTCAGGCGAATTGAGGTGGTATTTATAAAAACGGTTATATATGCGGACATACTGATTGCTGTGAACATAATAGTCAACTATCTTTTGCTCAGAGCAACAGCGGTTATTGCCGGGTGTCAGCACAAAACGCTGCGTATTGTACTTTCATCGGCTGCGGGCGGTATATTTTCTTTGATGATATTCATTGAAAATATTCCGTTTATACTCAGCTTTGTTATAAAAATTCTGTTTCTTGTTTTTATGGTTTATGTTGCGTTCGGCTGCAAATCACTCAAGGCATTTCTTAAATGCTGCGGTTCGTTTTTTCTTTCAAACTTTGCATTTGCGGGAATTATGCTTGCACTGAGCATAACTGTTATGCCGAATGCGGCAATTTACAAAAACGGAATAGTATATTTTGATATTGATATTTTCACTCTCACAATCAGTTCGGTTATATGCTATGCAATACTGAGCCTGATTTCACGCTTCACAAAAAGCAGAATTCCTCAAAAAAGCATTTATTCGGTAAGAATAACTTGCGGTTCGGAAACTGTTGAGGGCAAAGCACTTTTTGACTCGGGCAACAGCCTTTGCGACTGTTTTTCAGGCAGACCCGCAATAATAGCGGAAAAAGATTTTGTGAAAAAACTATACGGTCAAAAAGAAATAACCGATATGAAAAACTTCAGGCTCATCCCCTTTTCCACCATCAAAAACGGCGGTGCGTTGCCTGCATTTATGGCGGATAAAACAGAAATACTGACAGAAGGGATATGGCACGAAGCAAAAGATATTTACATAGCGGTCACAGAAAACAAAATCGTTGCGGGCGGATATTCAGCTCTGCTCGGAACACCGTTTTTTGATGCAATAGGCAATCAGCTCAAAGGGGGTATATCTGTTAAATGACAAAAAATTTTATTGACAGCATAAGAAAAATCGTATTGAAAATCAAATCAAAAATTTTCGACACCGAGGTAGACTATATCAACGGCCCCGACACTTTACCGCCTCCTCTTTCAGCCGAAAAAGAGCTTGAATGTCTTCAAAAGCTTGAATTCGGCGACAAAGACGCACGCGAAGAAATTATCGTACATAACCTGAGGCTTGTTGTATATATTGCAAAAAAATTCGAGAATACGGGAATACCGATTGAAGACCTTATTTCAATAGGCACGCTCGGACTAATCAAAGCGGTAAACACATTCCGTCTTTCAAAGAACATCAAGCTCGCAACCTATGCTTCCCGCTGTGTTGAAAACGAAATTCTGATGTATCTGAGAAAAACAAATTCCATGAAAGCGGAGGTTTCGTATTTTGAACCGCTGAATGTTGACTGGGACGGCAACGAGCTTCTTCTCTCGGATGTTCTCGGAAGCGAGGTTGACGATGTTTACCGTGACCTTGAAGAAGAGGATGAACGCACACGGCTATATAAAGCGGTGAATTCTCTCAACAAAAGAGAACGGCAGATAATGACAATGCGTTTCGGAATCGGCGGAGGGCGTGAATACACGCAAAAAGAAGTTGCGGATTCACTCGGGATATCTCAAAGCTACATCTCAAGGCTTGAAAAAAGAATTATTGAAAAAATCAAAAAAGGGGTATAAAAAAAAGCTTGCACAGATATGTGCAAGCTTTTGATTTTATTCGTTTTCAGCTCTTGATTCTCTGATATATTTGTATACAGGCTCAAGCTTTTTCTTGCTGAGGGGATACGCAAACTGATAGAGCACAAAAATGAGTGCATAGATAATTGCAGGAGCAAGTGTGCAAACCAGAAGAAGTCTGTCACTTACATCAACAGTTGCGGTAAATATTTTTCCGTTTTCAAGAACAATCGAAGTGCCTTTCTCAATAAAGCCCTCGTTAGCCATTACCTTACCGTCATATCCGACATAGGATGAAAGAATCTTCATACCGCCAACATCGGCGATGGTCTGACCAAGGTTTCTGCAGAATGTGTATACGGCATAAATTGCACTTTCGTTACGGATACCTGTTTTGTATTCCTGATAGTCAATAACATCGGTAACGATAGCCCATGTGGTAATGCTTACAAATGAATAACCGATACCGATTATGAAAGTAAATACAAGATACATAATCATACCCATACTTACTTCGCCCTTGGGAGCACCTCTCTCAAACATAGGCATTGTGAAATACATAATTATTGCAGTAACCGATGACAGCAGTGTACCGATACCGCAAAGCTCTTTTTTACCGAATTTTTTAGAAAGCTTCGGGGTGAAAATGAGCATAATCGCCATAGGTGCATAGTTTGCGATTGTACCGAATATGCCGAGATTCGGGTTTTCAAAATAGTTCTTATAAAGATACTGATTGAATGAACCGAACTGAAGAAGACCGCTTACAAGAATACCCGAAATTGCAACAGCGATAAAGGGTCGGCTTGTGAGCATACCCTTATATGCTGCTTTAAAATCAGTTTTGGGTTCTTCTTCGGGCTTGACTCTTTCTTTGGTCATTCCGTAGCAAAGGAAGAAGAATACTATGGACAAAGCGCCCATAATTGCGCCGAACAAAAGCATACCGTTTTCGTCGGCTGATTTTATTTCTTCACCGAACTTGTTGAAT
>JAXJVE010000077.1:0-2337 GCA_036308705.1 Acutalibacteraceae bacterium | reverse complement strand
TTCCCCTGAGTGCCCATTTATAAAACGGAGCATATCCGCCGTTGATGAGATACACAAACGATACGGTATTTTTTGCAAATTCCGCACAGGCAAGTGCGGCGGCACCGTTTTCACCGTGTGCAACGCATCGGCTGAAATTATACTGTCCGCTTTGTGCCATCATTATAACCCTTGATGCCAGCTTTTTAAGTCGGATATCCTCGGGCATACCGTTTTTGATTTCGTTTCTGATTTTTGAAAATTCGCCGAGGTCATCCCTGAAAATACAGCCGTTTGTTGCGGCGGCAAGAGAATGCTCGGGGATGTAAAGCCAGTCGTGAAGAGTTTCGGGTGCACCTTTTCTGCCTGTCAGCGGAAGAAAAAAGTCAGAGATTGATTTAACTCCGTATCGGGCGGTGCCGTAGGAATTTGTTTTGCCTTTGCAGAAATCCTTGTAAATTCTCGGCAGTCTGCCGTAAGCCCTTGCAAGCTGAAATCCGAAAAGCTCGTTATCCTCTTCGGTCAGCCACAAACAAAAGCCCGCACCGAAATCGTGGTCACGCGATATTTCGTCATCAAAGCCGAAACAGTCCGAGCCGGGGCCTGCAAGACCGACGGCAATGAGGTTTTCGTATTCGGGGAATTGCTCTTTTATCATATTTATGCCGAATTCCTCATAATAAAGGCGGCTGAGTTCAAGACCCTGCATAGATTTTATCCGCCCTTTCGTTGAGATGTTTTTCAGCAAGGAAAAAGCCGAAAAATCCGAATGACGGTGCACATTTTCTGCAGGTGAAAGCATATTTGTTATAGCCGTAAAATTCGGGGTTTTCAAGAATATCAAGTGCTTTTTCCATAAGGGAATTCACCCTGCTGTCTTCGTTATCGGTTTCATAATAAAGATGAGCAAGGTTGACGAGCGAAACTGCGGTTTCAAGCTCGTTTTTATCGTTGTTTTCTGTAATTTTTATTGCCTTGAGCAGGTAACTTTCTGCTTCGGAATATTTTTTCAAATCCTGCAGAGCAAGAGCCATATTGTTGTAAAGACCTGCAACAAGCGGGTCGTTTTCATCAAGATTGATGCGGTAGTTTTCAAGGGTTATGTTGTAGTATTCCATAGCTTCGGCACTTTTGCCGAAGGATTTCATCGTAGTTGCACCGTTGAGATAAACCGTTGCGGCGGAGGGCGAATTTCTGATGTTCAGCTCATCAATAAGGGCAAACGCCTCTTTGATTGCCGCCATACCTTCGGCTTCCTCTTTTGTCTGACGGTAAAAACCTATCATTTCGTTGAGTACGGTCAGCTTACCGCTTTTGTCACCTGAATCGGCAGCACGGCTTTTCCATTCGAGCAGACAGCGGCAAGCCCCCTGCAAATCTTCTTTTGCAAAGAACGAATCAAGCTCGTTTATGAAGTTGCGAACGGAAATTTTAGCCATAAAATGCCTTTCTGTATGATTTATTTCAACTCATCAAGCGTAAGCTCGTATGCGGGCAAAAATTCTTCAACAAAAACTTTTGCTTCGGGCAAGCCGAGGTTTTCGATAGCCGATTTCAGCCCTTCGCCCGCTTTCACAAATTCGCTGTTGCCCGCCTTCTTTTCTTCAATACACTTGATTAGTGCACTGATTTTATCTGCCGCTTTGATGAGTTTCCAGAGTTCTTCATCGCCGTTTTCGGGCAGAAACATTGCGGAATAATCCTCTCTGAAATCTTCGGGGAGCATATCAATAAGGCTTCTGCAGGCGTTTTCTTCAACCGTCTTGTATGCAAGGCGGACTTCTTCGCTGTAGTATTTGACGGGGGTAGGCATATCGCCTGTCAGGGTTTCGGGAGTATCGTGATAAAGGCCGAGAAGTGCGGCTCTTTCACCGTTAAGATTCTTGCCGAAACGCTTGTTGCCGATAACCGCAAGAGCGTGTGCGATAACCGCAACCTCAAAGCTGTGCTCACAAAGATTTTCGCTGTGTTCATTTCTCATAAGTGCCCAGCGGTTTATATATTTCATTCTTGATACCATTGCAAAAAAACCGTTATCCATAAAAATCTCCTGTAATCACATATTATAATCCGAGCAGTTTGCGTGCGTTTTCGCCGAGGACTGCCTTTTCTTCATCTTCCGTAAGACCGAAGCATTTTACAAGTTCAATATCCTGTAACGGTACATT
This sequence comes from Acutalibacteraceae bacterium, assembly GCA_036308705.1. Lineage (GTDB taxonomy): Bacteria > Bacillota > Clostridia > Oscillospirales > Acutalibacteraceae > CAG-177. The sequence goes on along the minus strand of JAXJVE010000077.1, from coordinate 190 downwards.
CCACGGAGCATCGCTGCCGAAAAGGATTTTATCCGCACCGTGAATGTCGATAATTTCTTTTGCATATCTCATATCCATCAACGTATGGCTCTCGCTTATCATCTTTCTTTGCGTTCCCCTTCTTATTGCCGTTTCGGTAATGACGAGGAAGAAAATGCGTAAGGCTTTTATGGAAAGCAGACAAGCGGTC
>JAXJVE010000076.1:0-1555 GCA_036308705.1 Acutalibacteraceae bacterium | reverse complement strand
GTCGAAACAATCCCTGTCGGACTTGAAAGTTTACAACAGCAGGTTGGCGGATATATCGAAGCAGTTTATCCGTTTGAAGAACCCGTAGGACTTGTTTGTAACGAGGAAGGCAAAATAAACGGTATGCAGTTAAACCGTGCTTTGCGTGATGACGAGAACAGCATCTACGATATTGTTTCGGGAACATTCCTTGTTGTGGGTCTTGGTGAAGAAGATTTCTGCTCCCTTACTCCCGAACAGATTGAAAAGTATTCGGAGCATTTTGCAGAACCCGAAATGTTCTTTATGCTCGACGGTGAAATTCAGGCGATTCCGTATAATGATCCGAGTAAATTCCCGCTTTATGAAAAGCCTTTTGCAGAAGCGAGAGACAGAGAAGAAATATCAGCATACAGACTTTCTTCAAGAGCAGACAATATGTGTAAAACTGCTATTGAAGCCGCTATCAACGATAACTATTCGGATTGCAGACTTGACCCCGAAGGAGCAAAAAAAGTTGTTGAGAATTTTGGCATTGACCGTGTAAAGAAAATCCTTGCTCTTACTGCTATTGTTAAAGATCATGACGGAAGAATATCTCCCGAGAACAAGGCTTGGGCAGCAGCCGTTCGCCCGAATGATGCGAAAGATAAGATTGATTTATCTCTTGTTGTTGATGGTGTTAATCCCGGTCTTACTGATATTTTCATACGTCAGGTTAAGAGAATCAAAGATGAACACAAACCGTCTGTTCTCAAAAAACTTGAAACTGCCAAAGGAACTATCGCACCTGCTTCTGCTGTTCCAAAGAAGAAAGACCAGGTGCTTTGATTTGGGTGAACGTTACAGAAAAACTCCGATTTTGTTTTGGGTAACTGATGAAGAAAAGCAACAAATTGAAAGTCGGATGGAACTCGTTGGTTCAAGTAATATGAGTGCTTATTTGCGAAAAATGGCACTTGACGGATATGTTATAAATCTCAACGTTCCCGAACTCGATGAAACAATATCATTGCTTCGATACAGCAGCAATAATATAAATCAGATTGCCAAAAGGGTTAATGCAACAGGTGTGATTTTCAAGAATGAAATTGATGAAATTCAGAAAAGTCAATCTGAACTTTGGTGTATGCTTGATAAGATTATTGCAAAGTTTTCAAAGATAAAATGACATCCTTGAAAAAATTTTTGATTTCACATATATTGAAATCGAAACGGAGGTTTTATTATGAAAATGGTTAAAATATTGCTTGCGCCAATTCGCATATTCCTGACAGTTACAATATCTGTGTTCAAGTTTTTGTTGTCTTTCTCATCAACAATATTAGCCATTATTGCATTTGTTGTACTAATGGTTGGTATTTTCTTCTTTGTTGATGGAGAGAAAACAGATGGCATCTATGCTCTTGTTTTAGCTTGGATAATAAGTCCGTGGGGTCTGCCTATGATTGCAACTTGGTTATTATCAAGGCTCATTATTTTTCGAGATTGGTTAAAGTCTTAATTTTGAATTTTTTGTAAACTCCGAAAAAATTTGTGTAACATTTTCGTTTTTTCGTCATATGTATATATACAG
>JAXJVE010000075.1:0-3051 GCA_036308705.1 Acutalibacteraceae bacterium | reverse complement strand
GAACAAGGAAGAAGCAGAAAGTCTTGTCCGTATCGGTGATGCTGTATGTTTTGATAGCGATTTTGTTGAATACGGCGACGGATTTATAAAAGCAAAGGCACTTGATGACAGAGTCGGATGTGCGATTCTTGTTGAGATGATAAGAAGCGAACTTGAGTATGATGCGTGGTTTTCTTTCAGCGTTCAGGAAGAAATCGGCACAAGAGGAGCTCAGACGGCGGCATATACCGTTGCACCCGATTATGCGATAGTTGTTGAAACAACAACGGCTGCTGATATTTCGGGCGTTAAAGATGAGAAAAAGGTTTGTATCTGCGGCAAAGGCGGTGTTGTTTCGTTTATGGACAGAAGCACCGTTTACGGCAGAGAACTTTTTGATAAGGCTTTTGAAGTTGCAGAGAAAAACGGCATTGAGTGTCAGCCCAAAACTTATGTTTCGGGCGGCAATGACGCAGGTGCAATCCATAAAAGCAGGGGCGGCGTGAAGGTGCTTACCGTTTCAGTGCCCTGCAGATATCTTCATTCGCCAAGCTGTGTTATAAAATATAGCGATGTTGAAGAAAGTCTGAAGCTTATCAGAGCAATGGCGGAGGAAACGGCAAAATGATAACCCTTGTCAACAACAAAAACGAGCTTTCGTTTTTGCCCGCCGACCCTTATTCCGCAAGGATTACGGCACTTGCCGAAACCTATGGCACAGAGCAGAATTTCGCGATGTTCTGGGTACAGAAAATTGATGAAATACCTGTTGCGGCTATAAGCAGAGTTGACGGGAATATGACCCTTTGCTGCGGTGAAAACGCCGGTTTCGAAGAGCTTTCGTGTTTTATAAATGCTGTGGGTTATTCAACTCTGACTTTTGATATGGCTTTTGCGGAAAAACTCGGTATTGTTCCGCAGAAAAGCTCTTTTACGGTGAAGTATACAGGCGATGCAGAATGTTATGATGTGCTGACCGATTATAATAAAAAGGATATTTACGCACTTCTGACCGAATGCGGTTTTGAACTCGGAGATTATAATTCGTTTCTTGCGGATGTTTGTGCAAGGCTGAATAAATCAACGGCATCTCTTGTTGCAGATGAATATAACGGCAGACTGTGTGCCTGTGCATTTGCACTTTTTGAAGGTGAAAAAAGTGTTCTTTTGGGTGCGGTTGCAACAAGCCCCGAATCAAGGGGCAGGGGATGTGCTTCAAAACTTGTGGGTACTCTTGCCGAAACAAAAAAAGAAAAGGAAGTATTCCTTTTTTGCAGAAACGATTCTCTTTTGGATTTTTATAAAAAAATCGGTTTTGAGCCTATTGGCAAATGGGCAATTCATAGTGTATAATTATATTGAAAACAGAATAGAGGAGGAAGAAATATGTCACCGTTATGTTTGGCACTTGCGGGTCTGACCGTTGCATTTGCGGTTGGTTGTATATTGCTCAGGCGAAAAAACAGGGCGTTTGAAGGTATGCTCTGTAAGTTTATGGCAAGCTTTGGTTTTATATCAATTGCGGTTGTCGGTTATTCGATGAATCCCGTGGATACATACTATTTCTGCATTGTGTGTTTCGCTTTGCTGTTTGGTTTCTGCGGTGATATTTTGCTCGGAATAAAAGAAGTTGCCCCCACATTCAGAGGCAAACTTGTTCCTCTGGGTCTGCTGTATTTTCTTGTAGGTCACATATTCTATCTGTGTGCATTTATCAGCAGAAGCGGGTTCAACGTTTATGCTCTGCTTGTAGGTATAGCTTTCGGCATAGGCGGATTCATTCTTATCAAAGTTATGAAAATGAAGGCAGACGGCAAAATGCGTATCATTATGGCTGTTTATTATGCAACTCTCGCATATAAAGCGGCGTCTGCATTTGTGCTTGCTCTTTCGGACGGCCAGATCGCCTTCTGGGTAGCATTTGCGGGTGCCTGTCTGTTTATAATCAGCGATACCTGTCTTGCTTTCCTTTATTTTACACCCGTAAAAAGGAAGAATGTTTTTGTTACCGTAGAACTTTCAACATACTATACCGCACAGATATTGCTTGCGATGTCGGTTGCACTTTTAAAATAAAGGAGTAAAATTATGACAAAATTTGTTATCTGGTTTTTAGCTGCTTTTATGCCTGTCGTAAGCTGGTTTAACGGTATTTCCTTCAATATACCTTTTTCGGCTGACAGTGCAGAAATCGTTTATGAATTTGAAAACGAAGTTGCGGGTTCGGCAGCGGGTACCGTTACGGTTAATGCGATGTTCGGCAAATATGACCTTTACTGGGGCACCGAAGACGGTGAAAAACTCAGCGAAGATGTAGGCGGATATACCGTTTATTACAGCGAATTTGCAACTGTTGAAGCTAATGAACCCGAAGAAATTCAGGAGTTCACCGCAATCCCCGAAGGTGCTCAGACCGTTCTTGCATATAAACTCGGTGCACTTGCGGGCAAAATGGATATTCCCGATAATAAAATCGCTGATTTCGGCGAAAAAATCTACTCGTTCGGTGCTCTCAGCGACGTTCATTTCAACAGATATAACGGTTCGCTCAGCGGTGACGATGCTTGCATCACATTCAATAATGCCCTTAATTTCCTTGAAGCACTCGATGTTTCAATGGTAGGTATTTCGGGCGATATTTCTGCCGACGGCGAAAGAGATGCTTTTGAAAAATATAATTCAATTGCTTCAGATTACGATTTCCCTGTTTACACTTGTACAGGTAACCACGATGTGAGTGATTATTTTACAAAGGCAAACTGGCAGGAGCTTATGAATACAGGCGTTTACGGTGAAACAAAGGCAGATGGTGTTGCAGATGTTGCCGAAAACGGAATGGATTTTGTGTATATTCCCGCAGACGGTAACGGCGATGTGTTTGTTTTCCTTTCACAGTATGAATGGGACTATAACAGACCCGAAAGCCGTATTCTTGAAGATACTCAGCTTGACTGGCTTGAAACACAGTTTGAAAAGTATAAGGATGAAAGGCTTACAGGAAAAGTACTTCAATATGCATTTGTTCTGATTGCAAATCCAGATGAGGATGGCTACTCGAGAGCTGTTGAAGTG
>JAXJVE010000074.1:0-5464 GCA_036308705.1 Acutalibacteraceae bacterium | reverse complement strand
CTCATAATACCGCCGATGCCGAGTGTATCTGCGATGGTCTGGCGAAGACCGTATTTTTTGGGAACTTCAAAGTCGATGATTGTACAGGGGTCATAAAGACCGACCTGAATTGCATTAACAACAAAAGTTGCATCTCTGAGAGCATCTTTTCTGTTTTCAACGCCGCAGTATTTCTCGATTTTTGCTCTGCCTTCATTAACATTATTGTTCATTGCAGAGAGGATGATATAGCTGTCCTCAAGTCTTTCTTCATCAATATCGTAAAGAGCGATAACGCTGTCACGAAGAGCAGGTGTGCACATACAGTCACCAAGAACGTTTCGTGCAAAAACGGTGCTGCCCGCACCCATAAATGTAATTTTAACCATTGTAAATTCTCCTTTCGGAATTTATGGTTTTAATATATCACATCGCTAAAGTTTCGTCAAGATATTTTGCAATAAAAAAAGCACCCCGAAGGGTGCCTTTTATTTAGAAATTAATATTTGATTTCTGTGAACTGACCTGTTGTGATAGCAGCGCCGTCGCCGTTAACGTTACCAACAAGAATCTTAACCTGAAGAGTTGCAGCAAAATCATACTGATATGCGATTGATGTGATCTTGCCTTCAGCAACTGTAACCTTAACCTTGATGTTTGTGTAGTCTACATCTGTGCTCTTAAGAGTGATGAGGCTGCCTGCTGTATCTTTGATGCTTGAGTCAACTTCTTCGTGTGTGATGAAGTCGTTTGTGAATCTGTGAAGAGGAGTTGCACCTGTCTTCTTGGGGTTAGCAGCGTTAGCAAGTGTGAATGTGTAAACGCCGTTTTCAGCCTTGAAGTTCTGAAGGTCTGCTTCTTTGAGGCTTGTTGCCTTGATTCTGTAGTCTTCATCGGGCTCATCCTTGGGGAAATTGCCTGACTTTGTACCGATACCGAGGAAGCCGCCTACAACTGAGCTGAGGTCTGAGTTTTCGTCAACCATCTTGATAACTTTGTTGAGAGCTTCTGTTGAATCGCCAACATCGATGGGGTCTGTGTACTTACAGGTTCTGCTGTACTTGTATGAACCCTTAGCTGCCTTAGCTGTTTCAGCGTTAAGGAATGCAACGAAAGCTGCCTTATCCATATCTGCTGCGGGAGCTGCAGTTTCGCCTTCAACGGGAGCTGCAGTTTCGCCCTCAACGGGAGCTGCTGTTTCACCTTCAACGGGAGCTGCTGTTTCGCCTTCAACGGGAGCTGCTGTTTCGGGCTCTGCGAAGATGTCTTCTACTGTTTCTTCAACTGCGGGAGCTGTTGTTGTTTCGGGTTCTTCGTTGCCGCCGCAAGCTGCAAATGCGAAGAGCATTGAAGCTGCGAGGAGAATTGCGAGAAGTTTTTTCATGGTGTTTCCTCCTGAAAAATATGTTTTTGTTTTATGTGCATACAGCACATCAGTTATTATAAAAATAACTCAAAATCATCATTTTGTCAAGTATATAACTGAAATTACCATACACAAAAATATGGGGCAAAATATTATTTACATATTATTAATATTTAATGGTGACAGAATTAATATTTTATGATATAATACCTTTATATATAAAATGGAGGACTGTACGGTATGGCAATCAAAAAATTTGTATCCTGGAATGTTAACGGAATAAGAGCCTGCCTTCAGAAGGATTTTTACGAAAGTTTCAGCTCTCTTGATGCGGATATTTTTTGTTTGCAGGAAACAAAAATGCAGGAGGGCCAGGCGGAGCTTACGCTTGACGGATATAATCAGTATTGGTGCTATGCCGAGAAAAAAGGATATTCGGGCACTGCAATTTTTACAAAAGAAAACCCCATCTCGGTTTCATACGGTCTTTCAATCCCCGAGCACGATACAGAGGGCAGAGTTATCACCCTTGAATTTGAAAACTATTATTTTATAACCGTTTATGTGCCCAACGCACGTGACGGACTTGTAAGGCTCGGCTACCGTATGGAATGGGAAGATGCCTTCAGGGAATATGTTTGCAGACTTGATGAAAAGAAGCCTGTAATCTTCTGCGGCGACCTCAATGTTGCTCATAACGAAATCGACCTTAAAAACCCAAAATCCAACTGCAAAAATCCCGGTTTCACAGACGAAGAAAGAGGCAAATTCACTCAGCTTCTTGAAAGCGGATTTGTTGATTCATTCAGATATTTTTATCCCGACCTTGATGGTGCGTACAGCTGGTGGTCATACCGCTTCTCCGCAAGAGCAAAGAATGCGGGATGGAGAATCGACTATTTTGTTGTATCCGAAAAACTCAAAGAGAAAATGAAAGATGCAAAAATTCACAACGAAATTTTCGGCTCAGACCATTGCCCCGTTGAGCTGGAAATTGAACTGTAAAAGGAGTTTACTATGAAAAATAAGGTTCCTGTAATAATATGTATCGTTATGGCTGTGGTTATGGCAGTTTCAGGCGTTGTATTCTTTGTTTCAATGGGTAACAATAAACCCTCAACCCCTGACGAAACTAAAAAGCCCGAGCCTGTTGAGTTTGTATATGAGCAGAGTGCATATTCAACAAGCACCGCACTCTCCGTAAAGGGTACAAATGGTGAAGTTTATCTTCCCACCGATTTTGATAATATTTATTATACCGCAACACTTGACGGCAAGGTGAATTTTTATGAATACTCAGGCGGTCAGTTTACCGCAAGCACCCTTGCACCCAAGCAGGTCAAAACAAAAATCACCGCAAGCCGTATTTCAATCCCCGTTACGGTAAACTATATTGAAAAAGACGGTAAAGTGTGCGGATACGGCGTATTCACATCGGATATGAACAAGGATATCAAAGTTTATCCCTACGCTTTTGTGAAGCTTACAATGAAGCCTGCGGGCTACGGCAGCGGACACCTTCTTCTTGCCGATTTCAACAAGGATAATTTCTATAAGGCAGACAAGCTTTATTCTGAAATATATAACTTCGACCTTGCAAAAGGCACCGCATCAACCTATGTTTCAAACAACACAAGACTCATTGATAAAAACGGCACTTTCCGTCAAGACTGGACAATTCTCACCGATGAATTCATCGGAAATCTCGGCAACGGAAAATATTTTCTTTCATCAAGATACTATAACGAAAACGATATGGGCAAAAGAGCCGATATTATGGTGCTTTCAAACGCATATAAACCCACAATCGCCGCCAAGGATATTCTCGGAATCTGGGCAATCAACGACGAACACGGTCTGCACTATCTCAGAAAGAACGATAAGGGCTTTGTGAATGTTGTTAAGATGGGCGATAAGGAACAGGTGCTCGCTCAGTTTGAAGGCGATTGGGCAACCGATTATCTTCAGGACGGCAACTATCTTATAAACAAAAAGAGCCTTGTAATGACAGACCTTCATACAGGTGCATCACAGACTCTTAAAGGCATAAATATTGATCAGGCTGATATTTTCTCAGTCAGCCCCGACGGTAAAAAGATTGTTTTTGCTTCATACGGTGAACTCAACGCAAACGGAACTCCCGTTCAGAGCGTTACATACTGCACCGCTGACGGTTCAACTGAACCCGCAACATACACCGACCCGATGCTTTTCTCTGAAAGTTCAGGCTTCGTATGGCTTGATAATTCAAGCGTTATGAGTGTCCGTGCACTCGGTTCAGACGGCAAAACCGCAGGTTCGGTTGTTTACACATACTGAGTGAATAATGAATAGTGAAAAGTGAATAGTTAAGGGTGGGCAAAGCCCACACCCAAAATATATTCGGTCATAGGCGGAGCCTATCCGAAACTTTTCACTCTTCACTCTTAACTTTTCATTTGTCAGATACTTTCTTTTCTGAAATCAATCAGAAGTTCGTCGCTTGCGGGGTTAAGCTGAGTATATTTCACTCCCGCACTGTCAAACATTCTTTTTGATGCTCTTACGCCGACTGTTTCGGCATATTTATCGGAGAGATAATAAACCTCTTTTATTCCGCTCTGAATAATCGCTTTTGCACATTCGTTGCAAGGGAAAAGGGCAACATAAATTTTACATCCTTCAAGGCTTGAACCGCCGTTGTTGAGAATGGCGTTAAGCTCTGCGTGGCAGACATAAGGATATTTTGTTTCAAATTCATCGCCTGAGCGTTCCCAGGGGAAATCGTCATCATTGCATCCCAAGGGGAAGCCGTTGTAACCGACGGACATAATCTTGTTGCGGTTGTTTACAATACAGGCACCTACCTGAGTGCTCGGGTCTTTGCTTCGGCGTGCTGAAAGAAGGGCAATACCCATAAAATATTCGTCCCATGAAATATAATCGTTTCTTTTCGGCATAACGCACACTCCTTAATTCATTCTGATAAAATTCTATCATAAAGATTCAAATATTACAACAAAAAAATAAAATACCTCTGAGGTGATTCAAAATGGGTTTTTTAACCAAGATTTTCGGCGACTATTCTAAAAAGGAAATTAAGCGAATCCGTCCGCTTTGCGATAAGGTTCTCGGGCTTGAAAGTGAGTATTCAAAGCTCACCGACGAGCAGCTTCAGGCAAAAACTCCCGAGTTCAAAGAAAGACTTGCAAAGGGCGAAACGCTTGACGATATTCTCCCCGAAGCATTTGCAGCCTGCCGTGAAGCATCGTGGCGTGTACTCGGTCTTAAGCATTTTCCTGTTCAGATTATCGGCGGTATTATTCTGCATCAGGGCAGAATTGCCGAAATGAGAACAGGTGAAGGTAAAACTCTTGTTGCTACCCTCCCCGCATATCTCAATGCTCTTTCGGGTGACGGCGTTCATATCGTTACCGTTAACGATTATCTTGCACGCCGTGACAGTGAGTGGATGGGCAAGGTTTACCGCTTTATGGGTCTTACCGTAGGCCTTATCATTCACGAAAAAGAAAATCCGGAGAGAAAAGAAGCCTATGCCGCAGATATCACTTACGGCACAAACAACGAAATGGGCTTTGACTATCTTCGTGACAATATGGTTGTATATAAGGAACATAAGGTTCAGAGAGGTCATAACTTTGCAATCGTTGACGAAGTTGACTCAATTCTTATCGACGAAGCAAGAACTCCCCTTATCATTTCGGGCAGAGGCGAAAAGTCAACAGACCTTTATAAAATGGCAGACCGCTTTGCTTCTATGCTCAAATGCGTAAGAATCAAGGAAGTTAACTCCAAAGAAAATATTGAAGACCTTGTTGATGACGAATGTGATTATGTTGTTGACGAAAAGGCACGCACCGCAACTCTCACAAAGAGCGGTGTTGCCAAGGCAGAATCATTCTTCAACATTGAAAACCTTATGGATGCCGATAATATGACAATTCAGCATCATATCAATCAGGCAATCAAGGCAAACGGCGTTATGCGACGTGACGTTGACTATGTTGTTAAAGATAATCAGGTGCTTATCGTTGACGAATTCACCGGCAGAATTATGCAGGGCAGACGCTACAACGAAGGTCTGCATCAGGCGATTGAAGCAAAAGAAAACGTTAATGT
>JAXJVE010000073.1:0-8491 GCA_036308705.1 Acutalibacteraceae bacterium | reverse complement strand
AGGGTAATGTTATCACAATCTTTATTGATAAATGTATTCACGAAACAGCCTGGAACCTTGAACTCAACTATCTTAAAAAGATGTGGGAACTTAAGGCAGAGAGTATTGAAGTTGCTGAATGTAATGCCGTAAGAGGCGTTATAAGAGCCGTTTACAGCTTCAACAAATCAAAGATTACTCAGGATATAACTCTTTATCAGAACGGTGAAAGCGTTGTGTTTGATACAACCATTGACTGGCACGAGAGCGATAAAGTGCTCAAAGCGGGATTTGATGTTTCTGTTATCGATACAGATGCAACATACGAAATTGCTCACGGTGCAATCAAACGCCCGACACATTGGAACACAAGCTTTGATATGACCCGATTTGAGGTTGCTGCACATAAATGGGCTGACCTCTCTGAGGGCGGATACGGTTGCAGTATCATCAATGACTGTAAATACGGCTACGATATTCACAACAGCCATATGAGAATAACTCTTATGCGTGCTCCCACCTGCCCCGACAGAACGGGCGACCACGGTATAAACACCTTCAAATACGCATTCCATCCTCACGCAGAAGACTGGAGAAACGATACCGTTCAGATGGCTCACACCTTCAACGTTCCCCCTGTTGCGGTTTATAATGCAGATGCAACCGAGGGCACAATCGAAAGCGGCACATCATTTGTCACTATCAGCGAAAAGAATGTTATGATTGATGCAATCAAGAAGGCTCAGGACGGCAGAGGATATATCATCCGTGTTGTTGAGCAGGAGCAGAGAAGAGGCAATATTGAGCTCAATTGGGCATTCGGATTTGAAAAAGTTATCGAATGTAATATGATTGAAGAGGATAAAAACGTAATCGCCGAAAACGGTTCTGAATTTGAATTTGCAATCAAGCCGTTTGAGGTTAAAACATTCAGAATCATTTAAAAGAGGAAGGTTAAAATTATGAGCATTGAAACAATAAAATGTCCGCAGTGCGGCGAAAATGCGAGCATTGACACCGACAGAGAGTTCGGCTTCTGTTCATATTGCGGCTTTAAAATCGAGGTTTCAAAACCCGCTCCCGTTTCTTCAGATATCCCTACTGCAGATTCGCTTCTTGCAAGGGCACAACTTTTTATTGAAGAAAACGATTTTGCAAAGGCTGAGGAATATTTCAACAAAGTGCTTGATATAAATCCCTATACATCGTCGGCATACATCGGACTTCTGACTATCAAAATAAATGCCGTTGATTTTGATAAATTATCAAAAAAGCCTCAGACAATCGAAGAAATGAGCGAATTCAAAAACGCAATCCGATTTGCCGAAAACGAAGAAACAAAGCAGAGATATACCACCCTTGCACAGAAAAAGCAAGCTGAATTTGATGCCCGCTGGGATGAAAGAGAAAAGGCTATTCAGAAAAAAGCAGAAGTGAAACAAAAAGAACACGATGCAAGATATACCGAAAGCCTCAGGTCAAGCATCAAAAGCCTCAACGCAATAATAACCGTTGTTGATATCGTAAAAGCAATTCATGCTTTTGGTGCTGCAATAGGTCTTATTGCAAGTGCTTTTCTCGGTTTGGCATTGCTCGGAGATTTTGAACTTATATTTATTCTGATTCCCGTTGTATTTTTAACCGCTTTTACAGCAGGCGGAACGATAGGTCTTGATAAGCTCAGCGACGGACTTACGCGTATGCTCCTTGCAAGAGAAAATACGCTTGAATCAATGCTATAATAAAAACAAGGCACTCTTCATAACGAAGAGTGCCTTGTTTTATTATTTGAATGTAAATTCATAAACCCTTGCCCAGGATTTGACTCTGTTTGCGTTCCACTTTTTGGGCATCATTGCACATACTGCAGAAACCTTACCCATACGAACCGCACAAGCAATAATCTTTTTAAGAAGCTCTGCATCGCTGCAAACCTGCTTTGCCTTGTTCACGATATCCTTTGTATCAATTTTAAGATTTGAAAGGCCTGTAAAATCGCCGCCGATTGAAATAAGATCATCATTAAGAATCTCGTTTTCAAAAAGGTCATCAACCTCTGCGGGTGTGAGAGTAAGAAGCAGAAGCTTCACACAGGCAAGAGGTGCAAGACCGGCACCGAGTTCTTTGAAAAATCCCATCTGATAATTCCAGAGCGTTTCGGCACTGAATGAATGATTTTTATCTTTAATAATCGTGCGTGCAAGAATTTTTGATGCCTTGAGGCTGTTTGCAATACCTGAACCGATAAGGGGCACGGTCATAAACGCACTGTCACCGATAGCGGCATAACCGTCTGCAACCATAAGTGAAAGAGGCTGACGAACGGGAATTTCAACAAACTGACCGCCTCTGATAATTTCCTCACCAAGACGCGGATTTTCTTTTCTGAGGAATTTTGTGAATTTTTCAACATCTTCTTTATCAAAATCCTCAAATCTGCCCATAAGCAAGTCTGTATGGTCATCTTCGGAAGCAATCCAGTTGATACCAAGCTCGCCGCCTTTGAAAAGCATAACTTTAAATTTATCAAGAGCCTCTTCCTCGCTGCCTACATTGAAAAATGCTCTGAATATTGATATCTTTTCGTTTCGGGCAATATCCTTTTCTATGCCGAAGGAATCGGGAAGATTTCGGCGTACAGGCGAATTTATACCGCAGGAGTCAATAACAAGGTCGCCGTAAACATCGCCTTTTTCTGTTTTGATACCTACAACTCTGTTACCGAGCACAATAGGACCTTTGACAGCACATTCATAAACAATTTCAACTCCGCAATCAAGTGCGTGATTTATGAAATGCTCATAAATATCTCTGCGTTCCATCTTGATTTCAAGAGCCTCTTCGGGTACATGCTGATGAAGTGACTTCTGACTTGTGGGGCCGTAGAAAGTCATATCTTCTTTATATACATATTTATCTTCGGGAGGCATTTTCATACCCGCAACTGCAAGTGCATCGGGTGCAAATATATCTGTCCAATCGTAGCCGAGAGTACCTTCTTTTTTCTTTTCATAAACGGTAACATCAAAACCGGCTTTTGCAAGCTGAGCCGCAGCGGCAATACCGCCGTGACCAAGACCCGCAACGATTATTTTTTTACCCATAATCAATCCTCCTGATTATTTGTGATAAAGTTTCTTTGTCTGGTATCTGGGCTCACAGGTAAGATTCATACCGATTTTTCTGTAAACATCGGCATCAACCTGTGAAAGAATAACTGTTGAGTGTGCCTCACAGCCCTTAAGCATTTCAATGGCTTCAAGTGCCTGTTTTGCAAGAGGATTGGTGTTTGCACTCATTGAAAGAGCAATGAGTGTTTCATCCGAATGAAGGCGGGGGTTATGACCCTTGAGGATACCTGTTTTGAGCTCCTGAATGGGTTCGATTATCGAAGGTGCAATCATCAGCAACTCCTCGGGCAGACCCGCAACAGCCTTTGCGGCGTTAAGAAGTGCGGCACTTGATGAGCCGAGAAGATTTGAAGTTTTACCCGTAACGATTCTTCCGTCGGGGAGTTCAATTGCAACCGCAGGTTGACCTTCGGTTTCTTCGCTTCTCTGAATGGCGGCAGAGATAACTTTTCTGTCATCAACGCTGACACCAGCCTGATTCATAAGACTGACAATCTTATCAACAGCCTCCTGCTTGCCTCTGCCCATTCGCAGATCGCACATCGCATTGAAATAGCGGCGGATAATCTCCTGCTTTGAAGCATCTTTGACCGCTTCATCATCACAGATTGCATATCCCGCCATATTAACGCCCATATCTGTAGGTGATTTATAGGGGCTTACACCCTCAATCTTTTCAAATATAGCATTAAGTACAGGGAAAACCTCAACATCTCTGTTATAGTTTACGGTTGTTTCTCCGTATGCTTCAAGATGATAAGGGTCAATCATATTAACATCGTTAAGGTCTGCCGTTGCAGCTTCATAAGCAAGGTTAACAGGATGCTTAAGGGGAAGATTCCATACAGGGAATGTTTCAAACTTAGCATATCCCGCCTTGTTGCCTCTCTGATTTTCGTGATAAAGCTGTGAAAGACAGGTTGACATTTTGCCGCTGCCGGGACCCGGTGCGGTTATAACAACAAGAGGTCTTGTTGTTTCTATAAATTCATTTTTACCAAAACCGTTTTCGCTGACTATATGTGCAACATTATAAGGATATCCCTCAATTGTATAATGAGTAAAAACCTTGATACCAAGCTGTTCAAGTTTTGATTTGAACGCAATAACAGCCGCCTGAGGTCTGAACTGAGAGAGAACAACACTGCCCACATAAAGGCCTGCACCTCTGTAAGCGTCAATAAGACGGAGAACATCCGCATCATATGTTATGCCGAGGTCACGGCGGATTTTGTTGTTTTCAATATCCGCAGAACTGATAACAATAACAACCTCAACTTTATCGGAAAGACTTTTAAGCATCTGAAGTTTACTGTCCGGTGCAAAACCGGGAAGCACTCTTGATGCGTGAAAATCGTCAAAAAGTTTGCCGCCGAATTCAAGATAAAGTTTGCCGCCGAACTCATTGATACGCTTTCTGATTTCTTCCGACTGACGGCTGATATAAACCGAATTGTCGAATCCTGTTCTCTTCAACTCAATTACACCCTTTCATCCCATACGGGAACTTTACGATAATAACTATATTATTATATATCACTATAATCATTTAATCAAGTGCAAGATTTAATTTTATCGGCTTTTCAGAAAAAATTTGTATAACTTTCGCAAAAATATGAAAGTTTTATTGTCAAATGTTGCAAACACGAGTTGTATACGGCTTTGTTTTCAACATTTTTCACAAAATTATGAAAGTTTACAATTTTTTATTGCATTTTTGAAGATGTTGGTATAAAATAATTCACATACTTTATTTAAGATGTATAAAATATGTATAAAAAGCGGTTTTTCCGTGTCATTTATAGAAGGAGTGTAGAATATGGATTACATCAAACGCACAATTGATGCTGTTGCAAAAAAGCACGCTAACGAGCCCGAATTTGTTCAGACTGTAACAGAAGTTTACGAATCAATCAAGCCCGTTATCGACCAGCATCCCGAATATGAAAAGGTTGCTCTTCTTGAGAGAATGGCAGAGCCTGAAAGACAGATTTCTTTCAGAGTTACCTGGACTGACGACAACGGCAACGTTCAGGTTAACACCGGCTACAGAGTTCAGTTCAACGGAGCTATCGGCCCCTACAAGGGCGGTCTTCGTTTCCACCCCTCGGTATATATCGGCATTATGAAGTTCCTTGCATTTGAACAGACCTTCAAAAACAGCCTTACAGGTCTTCCCATCGGCGGTGCAAAGGGCGGTTCGGATTTTGATCCCAGAGGTAAGAGCGATGCAGAAATCCTTCGTTTCTGCCAGGCATTTATGACAGAGCTTTACAGACACATCGGTCCTGACGTTGACGTACCCGCAGGCGATATCGGTGTTGGTGCAAGAGAAGTTGGTTATCTCTACGGCCAGTACAGAAGAATCAAGGGTGCTTTTGAAAACGGCGTACTTACAGGTAAGGGTCTTTCATTCGGCGGTTCACTCATCAGACCTGAAGCAACAGGTTACGGTGCAACATACTACGCAGTTGAAATGCTCAAACATTTCGGCGAAGAAATCAAAGGCAAGACCTTCGCAATCTCAGGCTTCGGTAACGTTGCATGGGGTGCTGTTGAAAAGATTACAGAGCTTGGCGGTAAGGTTGTTACAATCTCAGGCCCCGACGGCTATGTTTACGATGCTGACGGCATCAACACTCCCGAAAAGATTGCTTATATGCTTGAAATGAGAGCATCAGGCAGAGATAAGGTACAGGATTATGCGGATAAATTCGGTGCTGAATTCCACGCAGGCGAAAAGCCCTGGGGTGTTAAGGTTGACGTTGCAATGCCTTGCGCAACTCAGAACGAAATCAATATGGCAGAAGCAGAAAAGCTTGTTGCAAACGGCGTACCTTACTACATTGAAGTTGCAAATATGCCCACAACAAACGATGCTCTTGCATATCTTAAGGCAAACTGCAAGGCAGTTGCTCCTTCAAAGGCAGTTAACGCAGGCGGCGTTGCTGTTTCAGCTCTTGAAATGAGCCAGAACTCAATGAGATACAGCTGGACTGCTGAAGAAGTTGATGCAAAACTCAAGCAGATTATGAAGGATATTCACGATAACTCAGCAAAAGCATCCGAACAGTACGGTCTCGGCTACGACCTTGTAGCAGGTGCAAACATTGCAGGTTTCATCAAGGTTGCAGACGCAATGATGGCTCAGGGTCTTATCTAAATAATAAAAGGCAGGAACTATCCTGCCTTTTTGTTTTACTGTTTTTAAAAAAACGCACTCTTTTGCAAGAGTGCGTTTTTTATTATCAGAATAAATCTTCCTGATTTGCGGTTTTGATACCTGCTCCCGCAAGAGCTGCAGCAGCAAGCTGATTATCGTCAACTCGGAAAATCATATATGCACCGGACTTTGAAGAATTGAACGCATATGTATATTCAACAATAACCTTTGCATCTGAAAGAACTTCAAGAATTGATGCGAGGCTGCCCGGAGTATCTGAAATTGCAGCAGCAAGCACATCGGTTACGGTTGTGATATATCCGCCCTCTTTGAGAACTGCATCGGCAGTTTTGGGGTCATCGCAGATAATACGAAGAATACCGAAATCCTGAGTATCTGCAATTGAAAGAGCTCTGAGGTTTATGTTGTGGTCTGCAATAAAACGGGTTGCTTCTGCAAGCTTGCCTGTTTTGTTTTCAATAAAAACCGATATCTGTTTTACGCTCATTGTTCTTCTCCTCTCTTAATCGTGAAGCTTACGCTTATCTATAACTCTTACAGCCTTGCCTTCACTTCTTGTTATGGTTTTGGGAGCAACAAGGTGAACCTTGGGATTAACACCAAGCATTGTTTTGATTGCATTGGCAAGATCTTTTTCCATGGCCGAAAGATGCTTGACCGTATCGGTAAACTGTTCAGGAGTAAGCTCTACTGATACATCGAGAGTATCAACGTTGTTTGCTCTGTCAACTTCGATAAGGTAGTTGGGTGAATAACCCTCCTGAAGAAGTACAGTTTCAATCTGCGAGGGGAATACGTTTACGCCGCGGATAATAAGCATATCATCGCTTCTGCCCATGGGCTTACACATTTTGATAAGTGTTCTGCCGCAGGAACATTTTTCTCTTGAAAGAATACAGATATCTCTTGTGCGGTATCTGAGAAGCGGGAAGCCTTCCTTATCAAGGCTTGTGAAAACAAGTTCACCCTTTGAGCCGAGAGGAAGAACATCGCCTGTTTCGGGGTCTATGATTTCAGCATAGAAATGATCTTCGTTGATATGCATACCTGTCTGTGCTTCACATTCAAAAGCAACACCGGGGCCTGTTGACTCGGTAAGACCGTAAATATCATAAGCTTTTATACCGAGTGATTTTTCTATATCACGGCGCATTTCTTCTGTCCAGGGTTCTGCACCGAAGATACCTGCCTTAAGGTCAAGCTCATCGGGTGAAATGCCCATTTCTTTGAGTGTTTCGCCTATATAAGCCGCATAAGAAGGTGTGCAGCAGATTATTGTTGAGTGAAGATCCTGCATAAACTGAATCTGACGCTCTGTATTACCCGATGACATAGGAAGTGTAAGACAGCCTACCTTCTGCGAGCCGCCGTTAAGACCGAATCCGCCTGTGAAAAGACCGTAGCCGTAAGCAACCTGACATACATCTTCGTTTGTGCCGCCGACTGCAACGATAGCACGTGCACAGCAATCTTCCCAGAGTTCGATATCCTTCTGTGTATAGAAAGCAACAACTCTCTTACCTGTTGTACCGCTTGTTGAGTGAATTCTCACGCAATTTTTGAGGTCGGTGCCGAGAAGACCGTAGGGATAAGCCTCACGAAGGTCTGCTTTGGTAAGAAACGGAAGCTTATGGAGATCATCAATTGAATTGATGTCGTCGGGAGTAACACCCTTTTCGTCCATAAGATTACGGTAATATTCAACGTTTTCGTAAACGTGTTTTACCTGTTTAACAAGCTTTTCGCTCTGAATAGCCTTAATCTCTTCAAGTGATGCCGTTTCGATTTCAGGCTGAAAATATTTGCTCATTTGTGACACTTCCTTAATTATTATAGCCCATTTCAAAAGCCTTGAGATTGAGTTCAAGGAACTTGGGCGGAACGCACGATTTAAGTGCTTCAATCCATTTTTCTTTGCTTACAACAGGCATATTCTTTGCCATTGCACCGATAAGCACAACGTTAACTGCTTTTGAAGTGCCCGCTTCAACTGCCATAGGCAGAGCATCAAGAGTTTCAACATCTGCACCTGCAGCTTTTATTGCATCAATAACACCTTCGGGATATTCAGCCGCACCCATAACAACGGGCATGGGATCCATCTGCTGAGTATTGATAATAATTTTACCGTCAGCTTTAAGATATTCAAGCCATCTTGCAGCCTCGAGCTGTTCAAAAGCAAGGATAATGTCAGCTT